>CAXUOL010000211.1:0-4711 GCA_964252435.1 uncultured Nostoc sp. | reverse complement strand
TGTCAAAAGAAGTTAATAGAATTCTTTTCTTCATAACAAATATTATTTAGAATAGAAAAACCCTCCATAATAAATTTACAAGGAGCAGGTAAATGCCAGTAATTGCGGTCGTAGACTACGAGATGGGAAATTTGCACTCAGTCTGCAAAGGCTTGGAAAAAGCTGGGGCAACTCCTAATGTTACTTATTCTCCAAAGGAATTAGAGCAGGCAGATGCTATAGTCCTACCGGGAGTAGGAGCATTTGATCCAGCAGTGCAACATTTGCGATCGCGCGGTTTAGAACAACCGATTAAAGAAGCGATCGCATCTGGTAAACCTTTTTTGGGAATTTGTTTAGGATTGCAAATTCTCTTTGAATCAAGTGCAGAAGGTACCCAACCAGGACTAGGAATTATCAAAGGAAAAGTGCGGCGGTTTCGTATTGAACCTGACATCACTATTCCTCACATGGGTTGGAATCAACTGGAAATCACTCAACCAAAAAGTATTTTGTGGGAGCATTTACCGTCCGATCCTTGGGTGTATTTTGTCCATTCCTACTATGTTGACCCAATAGACCCGCTAATCCGTGCAGCAACTATCACTCACGGTACTCAAACTGTCACAGCGGCGATCGCCCATGAAAACCTCATGGCAGTCCAATTTCACCCCGAAAAATCTTCTAATATCGGATTGCAAATCCTGTCTAATTTCGTTGCTCAAGTCCGCGAAAAAATTCCTGCTTAATACTATTTTTGTCATTTGTTCTTTATCCTTTGTCTAAAAGTCTAAAACTAATGACCAATGACTAATGACCAATGACTAATAACCAATGAGCCTGAGAATTTACGGTAATCGCCAGCTAAAAACTTTACCAGGAAAAGAAACTAGACCGACTAGTGCGCGAGTAAGAGAGGCAGTCTTTAATATTTGGCAGGGAGAAATTGTCGGTTGTCGCTGGCTAGATTTGTGCGCCGGTACTGGTTCAATGGGCGCAGAGGCTTTATGTAGAGAAGCCAGCTTAGTAGTGGGAATTGAACAATCGAGCCGAGCCTGTGCCACCATCCAACAAAATTGGCAGCAAGTAGCTAATGCCGACCAAGAATTTCGGGTATTGCGGGGAGATATTACCCAGCAGTTAAAGACTTTATCATGTAAGCAGTTTGATAGAATCTACTTCGATCCACCTTATGCCAGTGGATTGTACCAGCCAGTATTAGAAGCGATCGCTCACTATCAACTTTTAGATCCTAGCGGTGAAATCGCAGTTGAACACGCCTCACAAGGTTGGATACCGCCAGAGATTCATGCTTGGGAAATTTGCCGCCAGAAAGTTTACGGCAACACATCACTTACTTTCTACAGAATTCGGAATCAGGAATCAGGAGCAGATAAAGGAGATGAAGAACAATATGACTCCTAACTCCTAACTCCTAACTCCTAACTCTTGTACAGACGCGATTAATCGCGTCTCTACTCCTAACTCCGCACTCCCTCATCCCCCCAGCTGATTGGGGCGCTTGTATTGCTTATATGCAGCGTAAAAAAGTCCGGCGAGAGTGACGAAAACTAGACCAAGGACAATACCTGATAGCAGGGGTTCAACCACTGTAAATCTCCTCTTTGTAATTATTAAATATTCGTTGCCTGTTTTTGATTTTACCAAATTTCGTATGAATCCTGCGCCCTACAGCCTTTTAGAGGCCGACTGCCCGCAAAAAAATAGTCTTCTGTGCTTGCAGACACAATCAAGAACTTTTAAGCTATGTGTAGGAAATGAAAACTTTTTAGCACACCTAGACTTTCACAGCAAACCTTTTGGATAACCAGATTACCAAACCTGAAATTTTGATTCAGCGGATCGTTTTATTGATGCTGGCTATACTGCTAGCAGTCCCTTTGGGCTTTTTTGGTGTTCAGTTGGTTCAAGCCTCCGATCCATACGTCAAGAGTGTTCTATCCCTAACAGGAAACCCAGTTCAAGGACACGCGATCTTTCAAATTAACTGTGCTGGTTGTCATGGCTTGGAAGCAGACGGGCGAGTAGGACCCAGTTTGCAAGCTGTTTCAAAGCACAAGTCTCGGTATGGGCTGATTCACCAAGTAATCAGTGGCGAAACACCGCCAATGCCAAAATTCCAACCTAGTGCTCAAGAAATGGCGGATCTTTTGAACTATTTAGAGTCGTTATAAACCTAAGAATTTTTGGTTGTAGGATAGATAAATACCCTCATGTGAAAAGGCAGCATAGGATGTGCTGCCTTTTTACACCTCTGACAACTGTAAACAGATCCCTAGATGCTCGATAGTGTTCACATAGCATTTCGTAGAGAATCTTTCGCGGCGTAGGAGCGTCGCCCTTAGCATAATGCCTGCTCTACTTGAGGAAATTCCAAACGCTTGGGTGGGAGACGCTGCGCGTGTAGCTTGCTTCCCCGTGAGGGTACGCGAAATCGCTAACGCCCTTGATGTCTCCTCTTATCTACGAAACGCTCTTTTAAGGTTGGGAGAAGACTCGCTACCGCGACACTAATACCACTGCGCGTCTACGTATAATAATAGAAACCTCAAAACGAAGCTAAATAGACAAAATCCTAGCTAGATAAGGGTTAAAAATTTTACTATGGTAAGGGTGACTAAAGAGGTTATCTCAAAACACCCTAGTTCAGTCTGATAAATTTCGTGTTTTAAGTCGTAATGGCGAGAACTGTCTTTTGTCTTTGTCTTCACATCTGGTAGTATTTGCGTAGAATCTTTGATAAAAACTCATATAAACTGTATATTTTTAAGTATGTTAGCAAGTAACTATTTAATTATTGCGAAACTGAGGTTAGTATACCTAACTCTGTAGAATTAAGGTAAAAGCTCCTAGAAAATGGGCTAAGGTATAGCTTCTTTAACAGACTAGATATATCTTGAGATGACCGAAAGCTAATGACTGAAGCGATCCAAATCGGTAATCGTACAATTACAGCTAGTGAACTGATTTCTTTACTGGCAAGTTACCAAATGCTGCCACAGTTGCAGCGGGAATTAATCATTGATGAGGCGATAGAGCAAAACTCACGCTCCGCCAAGGTCGTAATAGAGTGTACCCCTGAGGAAGTAGCCCAAGCTAAACAGCAATTTTACGCTGAAAAACAGTTTAAAAATGAAGAAGACATCCAGGCTTGGATGGCACATCAAGGGCTGACTGCCGATCAACTAGAAGTTATTACCACTCGTAAGCTGAAAATTGAAAAATTCAAGCAAGCCACTTGGGGTAATAAACTGGAATCCTACTTTTTTCAGTCCAAGACAAAACTGGACAAAGTAATTTATTCCCTACTGCGAACCCAGGATGTGGGAATTGCCCAAGAACTCTACTTCAGGATTCAGGCAAAAGAAAACTCTTTTGCTGATTTGGCACGGGAATACTCACTCGGGCCGGAAGCCCAAACTGGTGGCTTGGTAGGCCCGATTGAACTGAATGCACTACATCCGATAATGGTGCAAATGCTCTCTAGCAGTCAACCAGGTCAGATATTGCCTCCTACCCGTATCGCTGAATGGTTTGTGATTTTGCGGTTAGAAAAATTTATTCCAGCACAACTAGATGAATTTATGAAAATGCGCCTGTTGAATGAACTCTTTGAAAACTGGCTACAAGAACAGCAAAAGCAAATCATGTCTGCACCACAAGGGGAGGACGATAGGTGACAGGGATAAACTTTTAACCTAAGTATGGGAGTCACCTACCCGCTTGGCCAAAACCGAAGTTAGCGATCGCTCTTTTAGTTTTCCAAGGTGGACTAGCGATCGCTTTTGATGTTGTTCATATTGTAGGTGGAATCCTACCTCATTAATTTTTAAAAAGTGTAATCTGGCCTTTGTCAAGATAAAAATGAGGCTAGTGTAGACTAAAGATTAGAAAACTTGCAGCACAAAGAAGTTGGACAATCAAAGAGGTGGCTGAAGATGCCCAGATAAACTACAACACAGTGCAAAGTTACGCCCGATATCGGGGGATGAATATGGTTGACCTGACTGTTGTTTAAAAAATAGCCCGTGCTTTTGGTGTATCAATTGAAGATTTGATTGAAGTAGTGGAAGAGTAGGCGATCGCAAAGGTGTGTGAAGTATTTTTACTCACCTTCTTCCCACTCTTGCCCACCAGGTAAATTACTCAGCATCTCATCAATAGCACCAGGTAAAGACTTTTGTGAATTTGTATAAGTCAAATTTAAAAATTTTTTTGCTATGGAGACAATAAGTGATTTATCTACCATTGCTTCCAGTTGCTTAGGTGTATACAAACCATCAAAAACTTCAGCAGATGCTGGCTTTATTGCTGCATAAAAAGCAGCATCCAGCAAATCTTCCCAGTCATCTTGCTTCACATAATGAGAAGTTTTATTATCCTGTAAATTTAAATCTTGAATTTCTAAAATCGAACCTTCAATAGAAGCTGCCCATGAATTATTTAATCTCTGTTCAACCTGATTTTTAATTAAATGAATCATGAGTCTGATGAGGAAACTCCTAATATTTCGGATATAACTCTTTCGACTCATCAACTCTAGCTCATCAACAATTACCAAAGCGTCGTCATAACGTCCATCAAGAATAGACTTTCTTAAATCCCAAAGTTCTTGAGTCATAAGTCTATAGCAATTTATCCAATACTAAATTCAGCATAAACAAAAAGCCCCAAGCTGTGATGAGAGCTAGGAGCTTTTAGTTTGTATGAT
>CAXUOL010000210.1:0-9556 GCA_964252435.1 uncultured Nostoc sp. | reverse complement strand
AGTTTGCCAATCACAATCGGCAACTGTTCCACGGGAATTTGCTCTGCCAGCATATAGGCTAGAGATGGAGATCCGGTTGAGAGCGTAGAAACAAACTGGAGGACGGGACTTTTGAGCAATGCCGTTAATCCTTGTGTTGTCGTCATTTGGAAGGTGTAGTGGTCGATGATTTTAGCGGCGGCGACAATGCGGGCTTCTAGGTTACGCAAAAAGCGGGCGAGACGGAGTTGCTTGGTAGGTGCGATCGCATCTACTAATCCCAACGATAGCGCCTCTACTCCCCAGGCAACTCGACTCGTTTTGCTATCACCTGTAACGATGGGTAAAACTAGATTACAAAAGTTTCCTAGTAATTTGGCGCGATACTCAGTGGCTTCTCGAATCGCACTTTCTTTTGGGCGATCGCCCCATTCCCAATCATAAGGCGGTTGCCATTCGCGAATCGGACGCAGCCGATCTACCTGGGTGACGATCGCTATTGCAGGTAAATCTGCAACTTCTGCTTTGATGTCTTGCAAAAAGTCCACATCCATTTGTAGGGCAGGATCGAGGGCAGGAGTAGCTAATAGCAGCAAATCTGCATTGATGGCATAATCAAGCACCAGATTTCGGAGATCGGCACGGTTGACTTGTTCATAACCAGGTGTATCCCAAAGCGTTAGGGTTTCCCCAGTTTGAGTCTGCCATTGATAATTCTGAATGCGATCGGTGCTGGGTAAAACATCAACGGCTGCGAGATCCGCCTGAAATAGCGTATTAATCAGGCTACTTTTTCCTGATCCCGTGCGCCCCACCAGCAGAATATTCACGGGTTTTTGCTCAACCGCCTCGGCTGGTTGAGCTTGAGTCAAGATTTCTCTGAGTGTTTGGGTTTTTGCCTTGGGTAAATTTGGTGGGGAAACTACGGTTGCTGAAACTGGGCTACGTCCGTAAAGTGCGATCGCTTGTCGGCATAAGTTTCTCAAAGCAGCTTCCCGGAATAACTGGCTCAAATTCCCCAATAATTGCTGAGTTGCTTGGTTACTGAAACCCTGACTGGCTTGTTTTGCCACCGCCGCCACCGGATTTAAGATCCATTGTGCCCAGTTCCAAACTTTCCAGAATTTCCGAGCCGATGGTTCCAACTTCCGGTAGACCTCATATCCTTGGTATGCTTGTCCAACCGTTACCTGATTCAGGATAGGGGATAACTTTTGCATCCACTGATCCATATCATCCACTGTTCCGCGAATCAGCCTGTAAGCTTGGGGGACGTAAATATTCAGCAGGGGATATTGAATTTGAGGATTGTAGATATGAGCGATCGCCACCACTAAATCCTGACATCGCGTCCAAAAAGTTTGCCAGTCTTCCCAAATCGGGCGATCGCTTTGTGCTGCTTGGAGAATTTCTTGGAGGGCGGCTTCTGCAAGTTTTGTGGTGTCACTTCCCACAGGCCGCGCTACTGTATCCTCTGCTGTCGATTCCAGTTCTTCACGGACTTGAGTTAATACAGCTTCTACTTGGTTAACAGCTGGTTGAGTCCATTTGACTAGCAGCCAACGCCAACCAACAAATAAAACTGTGAATACACCCCAAATCCAATTAATGCCCCACGCATGAATTTGTGAACCGGCAGACACCAGTAAGAAAATGATGATAAACGCGATCGGGATTGCTAAGACTATCCACTGCCACAGTTTTAATCGCACCATTACCCCATACCTGCTTTGAAATGTTAGAAAATTCGAGTTTTTGCAAAAATTACTCTTATAAAAAGTCTATCGTCTCCAATGCAGGCAGGATGTTTGGTATTCTGGGATTAATGGTAGACTCCTAATTATTAGGGATAAATGTTTTATTTTGCTGTAGGTAGCTAAATAAACAACTGGACATTTATATTTCTAGATTAGAAGAAGTTTAAAATTGCTCAGTTGCCTATGAGAGCAAAATTTAGTAAACAAGCTATGCAAACTATTACCGACATTGGCACACTGATTGTCAGCACACCCGGAACCTGTGGTGGTCGCCCTCGGATTGCGGGACACCGGATTACGGTACACAACATTGCGATCGATTTCAACGCAGGCATGAAACCGGAAGAGATAGTTGTCCAAAGACCACAGCTAATGTTGGCACAAGTTTATGCAGCGCTAGCTTACTACTATGCTAACCAGGAAGTAATTGACACGGAGATTGCCGCAGAAATTGAAGAATACGACCGTTTGGAAGCTGAATACACGGCGAAGAGACAGTGAGCCAAATTCGTTTGTATTTAGATGAGGACAGCGTTGAGAAGTCCCTAATCAAAGCTTTCTGTAATGCAAACTTGGATGTTGTGACAGTGGCCGATGTGAGCAGGCAGAGCTATAGTGAGTACGACCTAAATGACACCATTGCAACTTCCCGTTAACGCTAGAGATGGCAATTTTTATCCACAACTCATTGCGATATTGATTCTTCTACCAACAATTCTGATGCTGCTTTACCCTCACCCAGGTTATCAGAATTAACAGATTTAGAAAAACCATCTGCTACATCTTTGATAAAACCAGCTACAGGTACCGCAACTAGTAAACCCAAGACTCCGCCAACATTGGTTCCTACAAGCAAAGCAACTAATACCCATATTGGTCTAATGCCAGTAATTTTACCTAATAAACGGGGTGCGATCGCCTGATCGATTAACTGATCGATAACAACAGCTACCGCAAAAACCTTAGCTGCTAGCCAAAAGTCATGTGACGCTATGATTAAAGTTATTAAAACCAGACTGACTACATCACCAAAGGGAATTAAGCTCAAAAGCCCAACTCCCAAACCAAAGAGTAAACCGAACGGGACTTGAAAACCTAAAAACAATAATGTTATTGAAACACCCATCAGCAAAGCCAAAGTTCCCTGACCAATTAAGTAATTTTGGAAGTTTTGCTGAATAGACTGGCTTACCTGCTGGGCAAGATTTCCAGGTAATTTCTTAAATATTGCCTCCCAAATTCTTGGGCCATCTAACAACAAGTAAAAAGTTAGCACTACTGTAATTAATGCCTCAGAAATACTATCAATTGTGTCTATGATAATACTTAAAAGTTTATCTGAAATAAACTCGAACTCATTAGGTAATTGGTCAGTAATTTGTGCTAATATTTGACTTAAATTCACATTTAATTTATGTTTAAAAAACCAATCATTGACAATCTGAAGTTTTTCTTCGCTAGAATCAATCCATTGGGGAAAGACTTTAACCATTTCATTAAATTGCTCTAAAACAATGGGCACTAAAGTGATACCCAGAGCCACAACAATTACCAATGCTAATATAAAAACTAATGCTACTGCATAGCCGCGTTTAACTCTCCGCTGTTGGAGAATCGAAACAGGATAGTTTAAAACGAATGCAAGCAAGGTAGCCAAGACAAGAATTGTTACGACAGGTTGAAAGTTTTTAACCAGCAAAAATGCTAGCCAAGCATTGAGAAATACTAAAGGGAATAACAGCGTAAAAATTAACCATCTAAGTAATTGATTCAGTGAAAAATTCATAATTAATTTCAAAGCGAAAATTATTCTATTTACTAGATTTAACCGAATAATCAAATCTGCTCAAAAGGAAGTAGACAATAAAAATCTTCCCCTAGTACAGACGCGATTCATCACGTCTCTGCCAATTCCTCATTCCCTACTCCCCATTATTCCAATTACTAACTTTCAGCGAAAGCTAAAAATTGCTCCTCATTTATTCGCCCTGCTTGATAGAGAGTATTAGTAATTTCCGAAATAGTTAAAACCGCATGACTGCGATAACCATTTTGCTGTAACCTATCTTTTACCCCCTGTTCATGATCGATAAATACCACAATATCATTAACCTTTAATCCAGCTGATTCTAACTTTCCTGCCCCTTCCATGACACTTTTGCCGCTAATGAGAATATCGTCAACCACTACAACTGTTTCACCAGAATGAAAGTTACCCTCAATTACTCTTCTAGTTCCGTGTGCCTTCACCTCTTTACGTGGGAAAATCATCGGACAATGAAGGCGCAAAGCTAAACCAGTCGCAGTCGGTAATGAACCATAAGGAATACCTGCTAATCTATCAAAATTCAGGTTCTTCAAAATATCCTGATATGCTGTGAGAACTTGATTAAAAAGTTGGGGATTGGAAATAATTTTGCGTAAGTCGATGTAATAAGGAAATATCGCTCCTGATGCTTGGACAAAGCTGCCAAACATAATGCAGTCAATATCATAAAGTTGTAAAATCAAATCTTGGTGGGGGTGCTGATTTAGAAAACAAACATCAGGAAACCACACAGAACAAGTAGAATTTTCGTGAACAATTTCAGTTTTGATTTGATTAATTTCTGCACGTAGAGACTGGACTTCCTCTGATAATTGTGTATTTACCAACATATCTTGAGGAACAGGAATCAGTAAGCCATCACCATTACTATTCAAGCCAGCTTCTAAAATTTGCTTCAAGTTTTGACCCTCTGCCCAGATGCTACGCGCCATAATAATTCGTTCAGGTGCAACTGCTCGAATAAGTGCTAAAACTTCAGGATTTGTAGTTCCCACTTCCAAACCCAATTGTTCTGGAGTTCCCCAGGTTTTTGATTCTTTTACTACCTGTAAATAAAGGGGTGATTCGTTTGTAGGATATTGCTGTAAAGCTTCTGCACTTGGATTAGAAGTACAGCATAAAATAAACGCCGCTTTATCAGGATAGACTAAAAAAGGTGCTACGTGATCTTGTCCTGTATAGGGACTGAGAGTGATTGCATCCACTTGCCATTTTGTAAACACAGTCTGGGCAAAGATGGTACTAGTATTTAAGTCACTATGTTTGGCATCTAAAATCACTGGGATGTGGGCTGGAATAGCTGCTAAAGTTTTGTACAGCAGTTCTAAACCAGGAATACCTAACGCTTCGTAAAAGCCAAGTGTCGGTTTATAAGCACAAACGAAATCAGAAGTTTCCGCAATAATGAATTGTAACCACTTTTCCAAACCAAAGATGAGTTCTTCCGATTCATAACGCCCAGGCATCATCTCTGGATTTGGATCGAGTCCGACAAATAGTAAGCTTTGATTTTCCAAAATATTACGATTCAATTTATCAAAAAAGTTCATTGTTTTTGTTTAAAAAAGAGTTATTGGTCATTGGTCATTGGACCTCTTGCAAAAATCCTTGAATCACCCCTCCCCAACCCTCCCCTTGTGAAGGGGAGGGGGTAAGATTTCAAGTTTCCCCCCCAATATATCAGGGGAATTAAGGGGGGTCTATTCGACTTATGCAAGAGGTCTATTGGTCATTATTCCCTGCGTCTCTCTATCTCCCTGACCATAGTTTGTTTACTAAAACATTGATTCTGTTAGTTGAGTACCTCCAGCTTTTTTCCCTAATTGATAGTGAATTACTACAAATAAGATAACCATCGGCACTGAGGCAAAGTGAACAATTCGCAATGCTTGCCAATCGCCAAAGAAATCCACAATCCAAGGAAATTGAGCAGGTTTATACATTCCTATTCCTGTAAATAATGCCAGCAGCAAAATAGGAATAATTGCTGTATAAGCAATCCGATGCCAAGCATAAATTAGGCGTTGGGAATTTTGAGTTTTTTGTAATGCTTTGAAGTCATTAGCACCTACAAAGCGATGTCGCCAACGTCGGGTAATTAAAATGTAAATTCCATACCACAACAGATTCAGCGAAAATAGCCACATTGCTGCAAAATGCCAGTGTCTACCTCCTGCCAGCCAACCTCCTAAAGTAAATATCAAAGGAATGTGCAAACCTGCGCGTCCACCAAAAACAGGGTTGGCGTTGTAAATTTGTAGTCCACTGGTGAGCATGATAAATAGACTAATAATGTTACAAGAGTGGAAAATTTTGGCTCCTATTGCTTGAGTGGGTCGCTTTCGAGTTGGAGAGAGAACGTTGGAAGTCATAAATTTTGACTGATAAAATTTGCTGTTTATCTGTCTTGGGTAAATAGCCCAGCAAGTTTGGCGGTGGGCATTGCTTATCTTTATTTTCTCATCATTAGATTCAGTATTTTGACATTGATAATCTCCATCTGCTGTTTTAGTTGTCAGTTTAGGTATGGCTAGGGTTGTTCTAACTGGAGTTCCGTTGTTGTTGCAATTGCTGTTTTTTATCCGAGGGGTATATCGCTTTGTAAGCCACAGCAAGCAATAGGGGATTGCTCTTTCTTAGTGGAATAGGGTTTTTTGACAACCCTAGAGTTGTCAAATTATCAGATTTTGGCTGGCGAATGCGAGAGCGTTTTTTATCCAGTATGTATTGGTGATAAACGCGGTTTACTTTTCAGACATCCTTTAAGATTAAAACATCAACAGATATCAAATATCATTTAACCAAGGAGAATAAGATGGCTAACACAGCTAATCTCACAGGTGTGAGAAATTTGGGTCTTGCGATCGCCGATCCCTTGATTGGTAGCACAACTGGAAAAACTACTCAGATATTGGAAGTTACTGGTCAAGGAGAAGTCAGCGTTGCCACTACTTTAACTGAGGTGCAATTGGGGATTAAAGTACAGGGAAAAACCGCAACCGAAGTTCAAGAACAAGTTGCTCAACGTTCAACAGCGGTAGTTGATGTACTGCGAAACCTTGGGGCGCAAGAACTTCAAACTACATCTATTCAACTAAATCCTGTCTATAGCTATGAAAATAATACTCAAACCCTAACTGGCTTTGAAGGCATCAACACACTTCAGTTTGAGTTACCAACAAATCAAGCTGGGGCAGCAATTGACAAAGCTATCCAAGCAGGCGCAAATGTAATAGACAATATCAGCTTCACTGCCTCAGACCAAGCATTGCAACAGGCACGTCTGCAAGTTCTCAGCGAAGCTGTTAAAGATGCCCAAGCTCAGGCTCAGGCTGTTTTTAGTACCTTGAAGTTAACCCCCGGAGAGATTATTAGCATTGATATTAACTCAGATGACAATCCTAGACCATCTCCTCTGGTGTCTAATCTAGCAGCAGATAGGGTTTTGGCAACAGCTGCTACAACTCCTATAATTGGTGGTCCTCAGACGATAGAAGCTAGTGTTTCTCTAGATATCGGTTATTCTCCAAATTCAGCAGGGACTCTCGCTTCGGCTACTGATAATCTCACAGGCGTGAGAAATTTGGGTCTTGCGATCGCCGATCCGCTGATTGGTAGCACAACTGGAAAAACTACTCAGATATTGGAAGTTACTGGTCAAGGAGAAGTCAGCGTTGCCACTACTTTAACTGAGGTGCAATTGGGGATTAAAGTACAGGGAAAAACCGCAACCGAAGTTCAAGAACAAGTTGCTCAACGTTCAACAGCGGTAGTTGATGTACTGCGAAACCTTGGGGCGCAAGAACTTCAAACTACATCTATTCAACTAAATCCTGTCTATAGCTATGAAAATAATACTCAAACCCTAACTGGCTTTGAAGGCATCAACACACTTCAGTTTGAGTTACCAACAAATCAAGCTGGGGCAGCAATTGACAAAGCTATCCAAGCAGGCGCAAATGTAATAGACAATATCAGCTTCACTGCCTCAGACCAAGCATTGCAACAGGCACGTCTGCAAGTTCTCAGCGAAGCTGTTAAAGATGCCCAAGCTCAGGCTCAGGCTGTTTTTAGTACCTTGAAGTTAACCCCCGGAGAGATTATTAGCATTGATATTAACTCAGATGACAATCCTAGACCATCTCCTCTGGTGTCTAATCTAACAGCAGATAGGGCGTTTGCCATCGGTACTACAACTCCTATAATTGGTGGTCCTCAGACGATAAAAGCTAGTGTTTCTCTAGATATCGGTTATTCTCCAAATTCAGCAGTGATTCTCGATCTACCTCTTAATGGATTGCAGCAATATGCTTAATCAGGACTTATGCAAGTTTCACAAGCACGTGGCGCGGTGTAGTCGCTGCCAAGTGCCAATTGTCAAGGCTTTTTTGTAGCTTTTTTAGTCAGGGCTGGCTGCTATGCATACAAGGCAGACTACATTAACTTGCAAAGCTTAATGGTGTGAGAAAATATCATACTGAATTAGAGTCAATGAGTAATGACTATAGATGAACTAGTATTGCTACTAAAAGCCAGTCAAGCAAACGGTTTAACGACGCTTCAAGAGTTGATATTGCGTTCTTCCTGGGAAGGAAAAACCTACACCAATATAGCCGATGAAGCGCACTCCGGCGAGGAACGTGTCAAGAAAATTGCTGCTCATTTATGGCAAGTACTGAGTGATTTTTGCAAAGAACCAATACATAAATCTAACTTTCGCCAGACTCTAGAAAATCACCCTTTTAGCGAAGCGCATCAGCAGTTAATTAAGGAATTCAACCGAGCCGCCACAGCGATATCCTTAGAATTTCCTAGTAAACCAGTATCTCTTAATTCCAGATTTTACATCCCTCGCCCGCCAATTGAAGAACTCGCTTACGCAGAAATGGCTGAACCTGGGAGTGTAATTTGCATCAAAGCATCCAAAAAAATGGGGAAAAGCTCTCTGGTGTTGCGGTTGCTTGCACACGCTAACAAGCAAGGCTTTCACACCGTAACTTTGGACTTTCAGCAAGCAGACAAAGCAGTATTTGCCAGTTTGGATAAACTTTTGCGCTGGTTTTGTGCCAATGTTAGTCGGGAGTTACAGCTAGAACCAAAACTCAATGATTATTGGGATGAAGATATGGGTAGCAAAGTCAGCTGCTCTATCTATTTCCAAAAATATTTACTGTCTGCGCTCTCAAGTCCCCTGGTTTTAGTATTAAATGAGGTAGATTGGGTATTTGAGTATCAGGAAATTGCTGGAGAATTGCTACCATTGGTGCGATCGTGGCATGAACAAGCCAAAAGAGTAGAAATTTGGCAAAAACTGCGTCTGGTTCTGGTTTATTCAACGGAAATTCTTGTTCCCATAAAACTGACTCAATCGCAATTTAATATTGGTTTGACAATTAATTTACCTCCTTTTACGAAAGAGCAGGTGCAGGATTTAGCACAACGTCACGGGTTGGATTGGACAGATGGTAAAGATGCCAATAGTTTGATGGCAATGGTGGAAGGAAATCCTTATTTGGTGCGATTGGCTTTGTATCACCTTGTGGGTAAAGGCGGATTAAAACGAGATTTAGGGCAGCTATTGCAACAAGCACCCACAGAAGCCGGAATCTATAACCAGTATCTAAGGCAGTATGTGTTAGCACTACAAGATGAGCCAGAATTGGGCGATGCTTTTTATGAAGTGATTAATACTACAAATTATGTGAAATTAGAGCCAAGATTGGCAGATAAATTACAGAGTATAGGGCTAATTAATTTAGAAGGCGATCGCAGTACTCCTACGTGTGCATTATATCGTTTATATTTCCAACAATATCTCAAAAAAAGTGAGCATTTCAACAATACTCATATTGAACTGTTAAAACAAGAAAATCAACAGTTGCTCGTTCTCCCTAACTTAGATGAACTGACTTAACGTGAGTTCGACGTGTGCTATTTTGACCATGCTGCTGAATAAGCAGTTTATAAAGAAGGGGAAGGGGGGGTCCCAAGA
>CAXUOL010000209.1:8511-9570 GCA_964252435.1 uncultured Nostoc sp. | reverse complement strand
CGTTTACCTAACAAGTTTTGTCGGAAACGTCCTTGCTTACCCTCAATAATGTCGGATAAAGATTTCAGGGGTCGGTTATTTGCCCCTACCACAGTGCGTCCCCGACGACCATTGTCAATCAAAGCATCCACTGCTTCTTGCAGCATCCGCTTTTCGTTCCGCACAATAATCTCTGGTGCCAAAATTTCTTGCAAGCGTGCCAAACGATTGTTGCGGTTAATCACCCGCCGATACAAATCATTCAAATCGCTGGTGGCAAACCGTCCGCCATCTAGCTGCACCATTGGGCGCAAGTCGGGGGGAATCACGGGAATAACTGCCATTACCATCCACTCTGGTTTGGAACCTGTGGCGATGAAGTTGTCAATCACGCGCAGTCGCTTAATTAGCTTGGCCCGCTTTTGTCCCTTGGCGTTACCAATTTCTTCCCGTAGACTTTCCGCTTCTTGTTCTAAATTAATATCGGCAAGCAAGCGTAACAGTGCTTCAGCACCAATACCTACCTCTACGCCTTGCAGCACAGAATCTTCGCTATAAATTTGGTCTTCTATTTCCAACCACTGATCTTCACTCAGTAGCTGTTTGTAAGTTAAAGTTTCGGCATTACCTGAACTCAGGACAACATAAGAGTTGAAATAAACAATCTGCTCGACATCCCGCAAAGGCATATCCAACAGAATGGAAATATAGCTAGGAATGCCTTTAAGATACCAGACGTGAGCTACTGGTGCGGCGAGTTTAATATAGCCCATACGGTGGCGACGCACCCGTGACTCAGTGACTTCTACCCCACAGCGCTCACAGACAATACCTCTATGACGAACTCTTTTATACTTACCACAATGGCATTCCCAATCTTTTGCCGGGCCAAAGATCCGCTCACAAAAAAGCCCGTCCATCTCTGGCTTGAGAGTTCGGTAATTAATCGTCTCTGGCTTGGTAACTTCACCAACTACCTGACCATTGGGCAATGTTCTCTCGCCCCACTGACGAATGCGTTCAGGGGAAGCCAAGCCGATTTTTACGTAGTCAAACTGATTAGTTTGGGCAGGTCTCATA
>CAXUOL010000209.1:6615-8411 GCA_964252435.1 uncultured Nostoc sp. | reverse complement strand
TCCAGCGATTCGCGGGAAAGAGATTCATAGGTGGGTCGAGGAGGTGTGCGACGGGCTGATTGGTCTGCCATCAAATCGACTTCCACATCTAGGGAACTGCCGTCTGCTTGGGTTTCTACCTTGTGTACGGCAATGTCTAATCCCAATGATTGCAATTCGCGCATTAGCACTTTAAAGGATTCTGGGGTTCCTGGTCGAGGAATTGCCTTACCTTTAACGATCGCATTTAATGCTTCATTCCGTCCTTGCATATCATCAGATTTAACTGTGAGCAATTCCTGTAAGGTGTAAGCGGCACCAAAGGCTTCCAATGCCCACACTTCCATTTCCCCAAACCGCTGACCACCTTGTTGGGCTTTACCACCCAAGGGTTGCTGAGTCACCAGTGAGTATGGGCCTGTGGAACGGGCGTGGATCTTATCATCCACCAAATGCACCAGTTTCAGCATATAAGCCACACCGATGGTAATTGCTCGGTCAAAGGGTTCGCCTGTACGACCGTCATATACCATAATTTTGCCAGGATTATCTGGGTTATATACCCAGTCTTTGCCTGTTTCGTCCCGTGCTTCTTGCAATTTGCCATGCACGATTCGGCGCGATGATTCTTCACCGTACATTTCATCAAAGGGAGTAATCTTAAATCGCACTCCCAAGGTTTGACCAGCCCAACCCAAAAGGCATTCAAATACTTGTCCGACGTTCATCCGACTGGGTACGCCCAAGGGGTTGAGTACAATGTCTACTGGTGAACCATCGGGCAAATAAGGCATATCTTCTGCCGGTAATATCCGAGAAATAATCCCTTTATTACCGTGACGACCTGCCATTTTGTCGCCAACTTGGATTTTACGTTTTTGGGCAACGTACACCCGGACTACCATATTGGCTCCTGGTGGCAGTTCATCGCCTTGTTCACGAGTAAATAAGCGCACGTCAACTACGCGACCTTTTTCACCGTTGGGGACTCGCAGGGAATTGTCTCGCACATCCCGTGCTTTTTCACCGAATATAGCTCGCAACAGTTTTTCTTCTGGCGGTTGATCAGATTCACCTTTGGGTGTGACTTTTCCTACCAAGATATCACCAGCTTCTACCCATGCCCCAATGCGAATGATTCCCTGTTCATCTAACTGACGCAAGGCATCTTCCCCGACGTTGGGAATTTCTCTAGTGATTTCTTCTGGCCCCAGTTTTGTCTGTCTAGCTTCAATTTCATATTTTTCAATGTGAATTGAGGTGTAGACATCATCCTGCACCAGTCTTTCAGAAATTAAAATTGCATCTTCGTAGTTGTAGCCTTCCCAAGGCATATAGGCAACGACGATATTTTGTCCTAGCGCCAATTCACCGCCTTCGGTGGAGGAGCCATCAGCCAATACCTGACCAGCAACAACCCGTTCCCCAATGCGGACGAGAGGCTTCTGATTTAAACAGGTGTCTTGGTTGGAACGTTGATACTTGGAAAGGATGTATTTAATTTCGGGGGTGTTAGGTTTAGGACGGACGCGAATTTCTGTAGCATCTACATAAGTGACATCGCCATCGGTACGCGATACAATCACCATCCCAGAGTCTCTTGCTCCTTGCGCTTCCAAACCAGTACCCACCAAAGGACGCTCTGGTTTGAGCAGGGGGACTGCTTGTCGTTGCATGTTTGATCCCATCAGCGCTCGGTTAGCGTCATCATGCTCCAAGAAGGGAATCATGCTAGTAGCTACCGATACAATTTGTACGGGAGATACTGCTACATAGTCCACCTGTTCTGGTGTTGTGGTGGAAAATTCTTGGCGATA
>CAXUOL010000209.1:0-6515 GCA_964252435.1 uncultured Nostoc sp. | reverse complement strand
ATACTGCTACATAGTCCACCTGTTCTGGTGTTGTGGTGGAAAATTCTTGGCGATAACGGACTGGCACTTGTGGTCCAATAATGTGTCCTGTTTCATCTACAGGAATATCTCCAGGAGCAACCCGCAGATCATCTTCTTCATCGGCTGTCATGTAGGCTGGAGGTAGATCAAATCTAACTCGCCCATTTTCTACAGGTCTAAATGGTGTTTCTAAGAAGCCGTACAAGTTTACCCGTGCATGGGTTGCCAAGGAGCCAATCAATCCGGCGTTGGGGCCTTCTGGTGTCTCAATGGGGCAAATACGCCCATAGTGACTAGGATGTATATCTCGCACGGCAAATCCAGCGCGTTCGCGGGTTAAACCACCAGGGCCAAGGGCACTCAGACGGCGTTTGTGGGTCAGTTCCGCCAGAGGATTGGTTTGATCCATGAACTGACTTAACTGGCTGGAACCAAAAAATTCTTTAATTGCTGCTACCAATGGTTTGGGGTTTACCAAGGAAGCAGGGGTTAGCACTTCGGCATCGGATACGGTCATCCGTTCCCGAATGATTCTCTCTAAACGGTTTAAGCCTACCCGTACTTGGTTTTGCAGCAATTCTCCGACGCTTCTAACTCGACGGTTGCCTAAGTGGTCAATGTCATCGATATTACCGATGTCGTATTCCAGGTTAATTAGGTAATCTACGGCTGCCAAAATATCGCCAGCAGTCAACACGCGCATGGTGTCTGGGACTGAAAGGCGTAATTTCTTGTTGAGTTTATACCGTCCGACGCGACCAAGGTCATAACGTTTCGGGTCAAAGAAACGAGAATCTAAAAGTTGTTGTCCGCCTAATACTGTCGGTGGTTCCCCAGGACGGAGTTTGCGATATAACTCCATCAGGGCTTCTTCTTCAGAAAATTGCCCTTCTTTTTCGATGGTTTTCTGGAAATACTCTGGGTGGCGTAAGGCGTCAAAAATTTCGTTGTCTGATAATCCTAAAGCCTTTAAAAGTACTTGCGCTGAGAGTTTGCGGGTTTTGTCGATCCGTACCCACACCAAATCATTACGGTCTGTTTCAAATTTCAGCCATGCTCCTCGGTTGGGAATTAAGCTAGCCGAATAGGTACGTCGCCCGTTTTTGTCGATTTCTGATTTGTAATAGACCCCTGGCGATCGCACTATTTGGTTGACAATTACCCGCTCCGCCCCGTTAATAATAAACGTGCCACGATCAGTCATCAAAGGCAAATCACCAATGAATACCTCTTGTTCTTTGATTTCCCCGGTTTCTTTATTAATTAGACGTGTGGGAACATACATTTGGACAGCATAGGTACTATCCCGCCGTTTGGCTTCTTCGACGCTGTATTTTGGCTCCTTGAGTTTATAGTTATGACCTAAAAAGTGCAGTTCTAATTTACCCGTATAATCTGTAATAGGACTAAAGGAGTTGAGTTCTTCTATCAGCCCTTCTTCTAAAAACCAGCGAAAGCTTGACCGCTGGATTTCAATCAAGTCGGGCAACAGAAAGGCGGGTTCCATATATGTTTCTTTAGTCATGCCTCTTCCTTTGTCAACCTGGTACAATTTTCCCTTGGACACTGCTGTTTGACCCTTCCCATTGCTAGCCAGTGCCCTTAGCTGTTTGGGAACTTTTTCTTACACACTGATGATTTACATACATCTGTAGGCAAATGTAGCGATTAAATCTGGCTGGAATGAGCAATATTCACAAGGAAGCAATTGCCCTTAATCGGAACCAAGTAATGGGTACTGGGCACAAGAGGAGCATGGGAAAAGTTGCTGAAAGTCTTTCCCATCTGCATTTCATGCCCAATGGAGCCATTTGCTTTTCCTGTCAAACACGCTATGCGTAGCTTGCTTAAGAGTAGGTGCAAAAGTCGGGCATTGCCTTGCCCAACACGCTGGCTCCCCAATGCCCATTTCAAATAGAATATCCAGTTAAAATATTCCTGAATTTGATTTCCTTTTTTCACTTCCCCTCCAAAAAGCGCGTTAATTCGCTGACGCAGCTCTACACAGTGTGTTTTAAATCCACCCCGCTGTTGATACTCTCAGTGATATTTTAAATATCCTAAGACTGAGGGAATGATCCGCACCTTGTCGATTTTGAATCAGAATCACTTCATTTTGCTGGATTGTAGTCACAAGGCAATTTTTGTTTAACGATTTTGAATAGGTTCAATACAAACTAAACCGATGTTGTGCAAAAGTCTAGCTCAATTTAGGTTGGCACAGTTAGTCATGTGTGGAGAGCATCCGCTTGTAGAGATTTTGAGGATGGTTAAGCCATAACAGCATGGAAAATCAGAATGAAAAGTTTTATGTTCCTTCCTTTATCATTATGGCATGGCGCAAGCAAAATGTTTTTGAGGGAATAATACTAGCATATTTTTGTCCCCCTAGAGGTTTATTTTTTTTACACAACTTAACAAAAGATCCTAGAACACACTTGATATTGACAAACCGAATAATTCACAGGCATTCTGGGTGGTTTGATGGGCGATCGCCTCTACCGTTTCATGACGCAGTTTAGCTACTTGCTCGGCTACATAAAGTACGTAGGCAGGCTCGTTGCGCCTCTCGCCCCGTTTCGGAACTGGAGCCAGAAATGGGCAGTCTGTTTCAATCAGTAGGCGATCGCTACTTACCATTGCAGCTGAGGATTGGATTGCTTTGGCATTTTTGAACGTTACCGTACCGCTAAAGCTGATATAGAATCCTAAATCGAGAAACCATTGAGTTTCTTCAGGTGTTCCTCCCCAGCAATGCATCACACCCCGCACTCTTTCTCCTTTGAGTTGCCGCCATTTTTGCAACACTTCTCTGGTTGCCACGGCAGCATCACGGCAGTGGATAATCACTGGTAAATTTAGTTCAGATGCGATCGCCAACTGGGACTCGAACACCATATACTGTTGCTCGTAGTTATCAGCTTTGTAAAAATCCAGCCCCATTTCCCCAATTGCTACCACATTTGAGTCAGAACTCGCTAAAGTTTTGATTTTCTCAGCTGTCTCGCTATTCCATTTATCAGCATCTAAAGGATGTAATCCTACAGCAAAACTAATTTCGGGAAACTCTTGGGCTATGGATTGAATACTGAAAAACTCCTCCGGGTGAACACAGGAATGAACTAAACGCACTACACCTGCTTCTTGCCACCGTGATCGCACTATTGCTAAATCTGGCTGGAAACTATCAAAGTTAAGATGTACATGCGTGTCTATCAGTTGCATCTTTTGCCTTTTGTTGTTTGTCCTTCGTGATTTGTCGTTTGTTTTGTTACCAATGACTAAGGACAAATGACCAATGACTACTCAGCTGTTTGTGTGAGGGGTTTTAATCTGTGAGCCAATCTTGACTTTTTCCTTGCCCCATTGTTTGGGTGAAGAACACCTCGTTTGATTGCCTTATCAATTTTGCCGTAAGCCTCAGATAACCGAGCCTGCGCTTCTTGTTTTAATTCTGGGGTAGGATTAGCTGTATAAGCAGCTACAGCTAAGAGGTATTTCTTCATCAGCGTCTTGACTGCTGATTTATAAGATTTATTACGCAGTCGGTTACGTTCTGCGATTTGGGCACGCTTGAGAGCAGACTTTGTATTCGCCACAGTCAATTCCAAAAATACGATTATTAATTATGTACACACACTACTAGACTTACTAATATAGCATCCAAATTGCCAATGTTATAATTTCCTAAAAAAATTATGGGATTAGGCATTGGGCATGAATGAAGATCAATATTAGTATTATTTCCATAGTCTCTGCTGGCCAATTCAGTATTTCGTCAATTGAGGAAATGCGTTAAAATAAAATACATCTAAATAACTGTCACCCTAACTCATCACAACCTGATTAAGCAATGCGATCGCCAATAAATATAATTTGTCCGTAAACCAGATGTATTATTTAGAGGCAGGAACTGTAAAGAGCTAAATCTCAGGGATTTTCAAGTATAGAACCGATATATCGTGCCTGTACACACATTAACTAGTAAAAGTTAGGGAAATAAGTAAAAATTATACTCAGACCCTAACCCCTGTAAATTCAGGGGATTGGATGTGTAAACATACCATCTGCACCCCACAAGGATTGAGGGAAAGGGTGTAAGGAGAGTGGGAAATGGCACACCTGCTTCCTGCCGCTAGCCCGTCAAGGCTTGTCGGATTGAGCAATTAAGTCGCCTTCTCAAGCAAACTAGACGCTGGTAGCCTTGAGAGTATCAAAAAAATCCAGGTTAAGCTAGAGAAGAGAATTAGAGTCAGCTTGCACACCCCAGTGGGTCAAGAGCAATACTAAATCTCAGGTGGCAATATTATAATTTTGGCATTGTCCTTACTCCATGCTGCGAATTATTACTCAGCAGGCAGACGTTAGAGCAGAACTACAACGGATCTGCGATCGCACCCATGACGAACAGGTACTTCACAAAGAAGCAACGGTGCGGGAAATTTTGCAAGCAGTGAAGCGCCAAGGCGACAAAGCTGTATTGCATTACACAGCCGAATTTGACAAACAAACCCTGAAAGCAGAAGAACTCCGAGTTACAGGCTCGGAACTGGATGCAGCCTATCAGCAGGTATCAAAGGAGTTGTTGGGCGCGATTCGGCTAGCTTGCCGCCAAATTGAAGCGTTTCATCGTCAGCGAGTACCAAAAAGCTGGGTACACTTTGGTGACGATGAAGTAGTACTAGGCAAACGCTACACGCCTGTAGACCGAGCCGGGTTGTATGTGCCTGGTGGCCGTGCCGCCTATCCCAGTACAGTACTAATGAATGCAATTCCGGCTCATGTTGCTGCTGTACCCCACGTGGTGATGGTAACACCACCAGGGACAGGGGGTGCTATTAACCCAGCAGTCTTGGTAGCTGCTCAAGAAGCAGGGGTGCAAGAAATTTATCGCATTGGGGGCGCACAAGCGATCGCTGCTTTAGCTTATGGCACAGAAACGATTCCGAAAGTGAATGTAATTACTGGACCTGGTAACATTTATGTCACCCTAGCGAAAAAACTTGTCTACGGCACCGTCGGCATTGATTCTTTGGCAGGCCCCAGCGAAGTGCTAGTGATTGCCGATGAAACTGCAAATCCAGTGCATGTAGCTGCTGACTTGCTGGCCCAAGCTGAACACGATCCAATGGCGGCAGCGATTTTGCTGACCACAGATGCTGCTTTAGCGAAAAACGTGCAAGTAGCCTTGGAAAGACAGCTAGTGGATCACCCACGGCGAATAGACACAGAAAAAGCGATCGCTCACTATGGCTTGATTATCCTTGTGGAATCGCTCGAAGCAGCAGCAGAATTCTCAAATGAATTTGCCCCTGAACACCTAGAATTAGAAGTCAAAGACCCTTGGGCACTTTTACCACAGATTCGCCACGCTGGGGCAATCTTTTTGGGTTACTCAACACCAGAAGCTGTAGGAGACTATTTGGCAGGACCTAATCATACCTTGCCAACTTCTGGTGCTGCCCGCTATGCTTCAGCATTGGGTGTTGAAACTTTCCTTAAACACTCCAGTATTATTCAATACTCCCAAACTGCACTGCAAAATGTGGCTGGTGCCATAGATGTGCTAGCAACAGCAGAAGGTTTACCTTCCCATGCTGATTCAGTCCGACGCCGAATTCAGCAAGAGTAGTGATTTGGAATACCGAATACATAGGTACTGAGTAAGTCTTAATTTACTCAGTACTCAGGACTCTAAGCCGAGGTACTGAGTTTAGTAAAACTAGCTGACCTATTGACGTAGCCTTAAATATATAAACTAAGTTGTCAGATAAAAAATTAGTTTAGTGTCATTGCCGACTAATTTTGCTAGATACTTATGTATGTAAGGGGTCTACTCTTTAGGAGACGAGAGCAGTGCTAAATAGTGTTTTGGTAGCTCTGGACGGTTCGGATATTTCAGAACGAGTAATTCAAGCTTTAGATTATTTGGTGTTTTCAAAAGACGCCAAGGTTATTTTGTGTCATGTGTTTCTCACACCAGAGTCAGAAATGGAACTACCTGCTGATCGCCCTCAGCCAGAGTCCCCAACGTTTTCTTATTTTCATATTGAAAAACAACTGCAATTATATCAGGAAAACTTATCAGTCAGAAGTGAGTTAGAGTTAGTAACCGGCGAGCCCGCTGAAGAGATTATTCGTCTTGCCAATATTTATAAAACTGACTTGATCGTAATTGGCAGTCGGGGGTTGATGGGGATGAAACGAATTGTTCAGGGTTCTGTTAGCAGTCAAGTTGTAGAAGAGGCTAATTGTTCAGTGTTGGTCGTAAAACCAAGGTAAATATTTACAAGGGGAAGCAATGGCTATAACCACCCCAAAACTAATCTTTGAAGAATACCTGAAATATTATGATGATGGCACTGATAGCCGTTATAAATTAGACTTCTTGCATAAATCAAAAAAAGAACCCCACCCCGCCTGCGGGGCTACCGTGTATACACAAGTCTGAAATAGCTGATTAACCAAGGTTTTACCCCACCCTAACCCTCCCC
>CAXUOL010000208.1:6787-9607 GCA_964252435.1 uncultured Nostoc sp. | reverse complement strand
TTAGCTGAACCTTTGCGTGGTCATAAAGGTTGGGTCTATTCTGTTGCCATTAGCGCCGATGGGCAGACGATTGTTAGCGGCGGTGAAGATGGCACTGTGCGTTTGTGGCGCGGTGACTGGCGTGCATGGTTGCAAGTCTGTTGTGACAGGTTACGTTACCATCCCGTCTTCACCAATCCGCAAACAGAGGAAGCAAAAGCCGCCTGTGAAACCTGCCAAAAATATGTTTGGAGTAAAGTCAGCGGGTAAAAACACAGCATTACTGTGCCTCTGAGAAGGTCTGTATTCGACTCAATTGCACACGGCTATCAAGGCGGTAAGTAAAGAAAGGAGAATACGAAAAAGAGACTTATTCTTTTCTCAATTTAGTCTTAGAATTCCAGTTTTCTCCTTTAAAATTTGGAAGTTTATGTTCAAAATTCGGAACTTTATGCTCACAACTGCAACAGCCGAGAGCCAAGCGTAATACCAATTCAATTAATGATTGCAACACATTCTTGGGTAAAGACACGATGTGTGATCAACGCCGAAATGAGGTGCTACCGTGATTTTGTGCTTCAGGGTTTGCAAACTGATGGTTACACAATTATCGATGCAACTGATGCGGAACCGCAGGAGAATCAGCAAGTAATCAATGAAGTTCGGGCAGTTTCGGAAGATTTGTATACTGCTGAGTGTAGCGCGATCGCAAATTGTGAAACGCTCTGTGATAGGGAACTTAAGAAACTGCAAGACAAACGTGTGCCAGTACCCTCACGCTATTGGGTAGAGTCCGGGGGTTTGGCGATCGCTAGAACGATTTTCTACGTTATCGCGCAGGTAAAGATAGAGTTCGGGGGCAGTAATCACTCCATCTTTGGTCAGGTCTGCTTTTTTGTACCGCCTGCCTTTTTCATCCGGTTCGCCATCTTGTAATGCTTCAAATAGGTCTTCAGCAAAGGGCGAGTGTTTTTTCCTCTGCGACTTTTTGCTAATGCCTCGCTTGTCGCTTAAAAAGTCGAGGGCCTCCTGATTATGGGCAGCAGAGGTGATGACTTGCCATGCGGGATAGCGAATGAAGCGATCGTAGGTTCTCGGTGGATGATTTCGGGAATGGGGATGAGTTTACGGGTGCTTGCCCAACGCAAGGTTCCGGCAAAGCAGCAGTCAAGGATAACGGCTGTAAGCACCACCAGCGCTGCAATTGACCGTATCAGCACTGTACTGGACTACCTTGTGAGGCGTCCCGGCACAAACCCTGAGTGATTCGTAACAAGTTAAGGAAAAGCAGGAATTGTCAAGTGTAAAGGAAAAGGCGATACTCGCTTTAACCCCATGTCACCCTCTGCTAATTTTAATATATTAAGTTAGATTAAGAATTATTGCAAAATAGTAACCGATTTTTGGGAATATCACCCAAGCTAATTAAAAGGTTTACGCCAACTAGATATTTTAATAGAATAATCTCATCAAAAGATTCGCAGAAATATAAATGGACTGGATTACACTACTGCGATCGCTACAGTCTGATTTTATTAAAAGGTTAACATCTGGTTGTCTGCTTCATTGTGAAACAGAAGGTCAATATAGTGAATTAACTATAATTTCTGGAGAGAGGTTAAAAGCACTACGGGAGTTTTGCTGGCAGATGGCTGAAAAATATAAGCGTGTTTTACCAGTCCGTGATGTTTTTATTAGCTATCTCAAAGGTAAGTTGGGTGAAGAAGTTGTCAAAGAACGTTTAGCTGATTTTATTACCGAAGTCGATTATGAAAAGCGATTTGGCGGCGATGGGAATATAGATTTTACCTTGACTTCTGACCCATCTATTGGTATTGAGGTAAAATCTCGTCATGGTCGCATTGACAGAGTAAGATGGTCAATTAGTTCTGAAGAAGTAGAAAAAAATGCAGTTGTAGTTTGCATTTTGATTCAAGAAGATGTCAGTGAAGCACAATCTGAGTATCACCTTTTTGTGGCTGGTTTTCTCCCAACCCAGATGATTAAGTTGAAGACTGGTAAAATTTCTTTTGGAATAGAACAATTACTATATGGTGGTGGTTTATGGTGCTATCTAGAACAATTACAATCTTCTATAAATAATTCTTTTCGGCAACAACCACCTATTTATAAATATCTTCCAAAACAGGAAATTCTATCTAAGCCAACTAATTATCAGGTACTCAAATCTTCTTTTCAGCCTGAATATCATAATGAAAATTTAAATATATTTTATGTAAAACTGGGTGATGAATGCTTTCAAAAAGGAGAATATACAAATGCAATTACTAACTATAATCAAGCCTTACAAGTTAATCAGGGCGATGTTGATATTTTATATTATAAACGAGGTTTAGCTCACTATCAAATAGGAGATTATGAAGCTGCGATCACAGATTATTCTCAGGCAATTCAGATGAATCTTTATGATGCTAAATCTTACAATAAACGAGGTTTAGCTCTCTATCAACTGGGGCGATTAGAGGAAGCAATTAATGATTATACCCAAGCTATTAGAATTAATCCAAATGTTGCCGTAACCTATAAAAATCGGGCTGAAGCTCGCTCTCATGTTGGAGATAACCAAGGAGCAATTGAGGATTATACCCAAGCTATTAAAATTAATCCTCATTATGCTGATGCTTATAAAAACCGTGGGATTGCTCGTTATTTATTAGGTTCTCAGCCAGGATTTCCTCAAGCAATCAAGATTAATCCTCAAGATGCCATAGCTTATAAAAAACGTGGTAATGCTCGTTCAGATTTAGGAGATTTTGAGGGTGCGATTGAAGATTATACTCAAGCAATCCAGATTAATCCTAGTTATGCTGATGCTTATTA
>CAXUOL010000208.1:0-6687 GCA_964252435.1 uncultured Nostoc sp. | reverse complement strand
TTGAAGATTATACTCAAGCAATCCAGATTAATCCTAGTTATGCTGATGCTTATTACAACCGTGGTAATGCTCGTTCAGATTTAGGAGACTTTGAGCGCGCAATTGAAGATTATACTCAGGCAATCCAGATTAATCCTAGTTATGCTGATGCTTATTATAACCGTGGCAATATTCGTTTAGAAATTGCAGATAAACAGGGAGCAATTGAAGATTTTCAGAAAGCGGCAGACATCTATCGTCAAGAAGGTAAACTAGAAGCACTCAAAGATACACGAGAAATAATATTAGATTTAGAAATAGAAGAATCATTAGATATTTTAAATTTCTAGATAAATACTATATTTGCCACAAGTCTAAGTCTAGTTGGCGCTCGCCTAGTTAGAATGTTCGGTTCAGCATAGATTTATGCACTTCAGCTACCCTAGCACTACTTACCTAATATTTTATCCGAGCTTATCGGTAATCTTCTGGCGGGAAAGGAGTAACTTCGGGCGTTAGCGCAGCGGCACGTTCACGCTAGTGTCTCGTAGAGAAGTACGGTTTGGTTTTAACCAATATTCAGACGCGACTCGAAAATACTCGCTACCGCTTTGCTATCGCAGACTCGCTACCGCTACGCTATCACCTACTCGTACAGAATTCATGTTGAATTCTGACTCCTGAGTTCTGAATTCTTCTTATAAAATTTAAAGATCCCATGTTGAGCCTCGTTTCTTGAGCAGTTTATCTGATAAATCTCGCACAAATGTCTAGAAGCGATCGCGTATTCATTAATACTGTAAAGCATTATGTGTTAAGCTGCTCAGGGTTAACAGGAAGCCAAGAGTAGAGTCTTTCAAGGGTTTACGACCTTATAAACCCAGATTCACATCAGGGGGTGCGTTCGGTTTAGAGATTTGGGCATTTAACTAAGTACATTTGTCATAGCTTTCCACTTTAACAAAGCGTTATTATCTAAAAAATGGAGGCAATTGCTAGATTTCAATTTATTGCAAAAATTTACTGGTTATTCTCAAAATTGATAACTTATAATAGTTGTGTTTCTGGTTACAAAATAGCTTTAAATTAGTGTATTTTCCCAAATAAAAGTTGCTGTTCAGGTTCGCACAAAAACTTATTTTGTCTCATAGCGTAGTAATGCTGAAAATAATGCAGCCATTGCTAATAAGTATTTTCACAAAGTTATTAACCGAACTTTGTCTTTATAATTATAAGAGTTTTGAACTAGTGTAAAAACAAGTAAATTGAGGATGAAATAATGAAATTTGGAATTGATAGCGGGCACAATTGTCCACCAGATACAGGAGCTAGAGGTATTAAATTCGAGGATAATTTAACTCTAGATGTCGGTAATAGAGTTATAGCCAAGTTAAGAGCTTTAGGGAATGAAGTCGTAGTATGTAGACCAAGTAGTGCTAGTACAGTCCGTGACTCACTCTCAAAAAGATGTTCTACAGCTAATGCCAGTAAAGTAGATATTTACGTCTCGATTCATTTTAACTGCTTTAACGGGCAAGCTAACGGTACGGAAGTATTTGCAACTAGTGATATAGGTAGAAAAATTGCTAAACCTGTGCTAGATGAAATCGTCAAATTAGGATTTTTTAATCGTGGCGTTAAGAGTGGTTCCCACTTGTATGTGCTGAAAAATACAGATATGCCTGCTATCTTGATAGAAGGTTGCTTTATCGATTCGCAAAAAGATATGAATCTTTTTAATCCTGAAGCAATGGCTAATGCAATCGTCAAAGGCTTAACTGGTAAAGTGCTAAGTGCCCCTGTTAACCCCGTACCAGATGAAGAGGAGAACATAGATGCGACTATTCTCAGACTGCAAAAATCCTTAAATAGACTAAAAATAACCGATAAAAATGGTAAGGCTTTAGTGGAAGATGGCTTCACCGGGGCTAACACCAAATCTGCCGTAGAAAAATTTCAGACTATTGTCGGAGTTCAGCCGACTGGAATTGCTGACGACACTACATGGAATGCCATAAATCTAATTTTGGCAAAACGAATTATCAGACCAAACCATGCCGGTGGTGCAGTTGTCAGATACTTACAATACCGTTTAGGTGTTGAGAATGATGGCGTCTACGGTCCACAAACAGAGGTTGTAGTTAAAAACTTTCAAAAGCAAAATGGTTTAGATGCTGATGGAATTATCGGGCCTGCTAGCTGGCAGAAATTAATTGGTTAAACTGATGGGGACTAGAGACTAGAGACTGGGGTAGTAGTAGTGCTGAGTAAAGAAGTTGGGAATCTGACTTCTTTACCCAGAACTGAAAATGGGCTAAACGCCGCGCTACTGCTAACAGAAATGTTTTGCCTAATCAATAAGTGAAGGGGTTAATTTTAGCAACTTACTGTCAATTCAGTGCGAACTACTCCAGCTCGTTGGTGACAAGCTAGCAGTTTAACTGTACTACCTTGGGGTACACGCACCACCCATTCCACCTTCGCCCGATCCTTGGTAGGATCGCTGTGCCACATAATGGGAGTTGAAGGCTTGTAGGCTCGTCCTTCTAATTGACCTAACTCTTCACGGGGCTTACCCGTTACTAAAGTTCCCCCAGGAGGTAGTTCAATTTCACAGATACAGCCCCGCACCAGCTTTTTTTCTAAAGCTTTTTGGGTGACGTTGGTGGGCAACCAGCCTGTATTATGCACAACTAATTGCACCCGATAAGTATCATCACCCAAGCTGTGGATACTAGCTTCGTAAATCTCTAAATGAGGAGATATTAATAGATGCCAAACCAGCCATTCTGGGAAAAGGGCTATTTCTTTCTCCAGAAACTCAGGGGGTGGATTTGTCCAAGCGTACATAGTATCCCAGCCGCCTAGTTCAATCTGACCGAGTTGGGGATGCTCGAAGGGATACCAATCTACGTAACCTTTGCCTGCCAGTTTTTCATCGCTCCAACGCAGCAACTTCAGGTCATCTTCTATAGGGTGTTCTCGCTGCCAATCGATGTATTTATAATCATTAATTCCAGCTTGGCACTGCGGACTCCAGACTTCTACTGTCCAGGCAAATAGACCTTGGTATTCATAAGCCCAGTCATGAAATGTACCTGTAATTACCTCTTTGGGGTCATAGCGAAAATCATGAAAGGCGGAGATGGCTGGGTATTGAGTAAGTTCAATGCCTTTTGTACCAATGCGTTGATAGGTGCGGAGGTCATTAACAGGGAATTCGTCATCGCTGAGGTGGGTGTAGGGACGGATGAGAACACCGCTAAAGGTATGAAAGGCGATCGCTCCTGTAATATTAGGATGGGTAGTGATAAACTGAACTAGCGATCGCACTTCTGTTTCAGATGCAGGATAAGGGCCAGCCCCCGATTGCTCAGATTCTTGCCGCCACAAAAATGGAAAATTCCGGTTTAAATCTAGCCCTTCCTTAGAACGCTGAATTTGAATCTGAACTCCGTCGTAATTTTCTATCTTTCCTTCCGGTAGTACGCGATAATACTGACCACCGATTTCTGTTGGTTCGCGTCGCACCAGCAAGCGAGGTTCAGTAGGGCAGACTTTCCAAGCCCCATTAGCATCTGGGATTCGCATCAGTAAAATCCGACCATCGCTATCGATATCTTCCATCACTAACCCATCGTTGCCTTCCTCATCATGGGGATAGGGACGAGTACCGGAGCGAATAAATTTCGGTTTGTCAGCCAATGCCAACTCAGCACCATCAGGATTGACACGGGGACAAATGTAGAAGGTGCGGGTATCTAAACAACGGCTAATTTCTGGGTGAGTACCGTAAGCTGTAACTAATGTTTGCAATAGGTATAAACAAACACTTGATGGTGCTAGTTCAGTGGCGTGAATGTTGCCATCAACCCAGAGGGCAGGCTTTTCTTGATGTGCGCCAGTGGCAAAGTTGGTAACTGTCAATACCCAGATGTCACGTTTTTCGTAACTTTTGCCAATGCTTTCTATGCGTACTAGTTGGGGAAATTCCTTTGCATAACTGTGTAGAATGCGTGTTAAGTCTTCATAACGATAGTATTTATCAAACCGAACATCTGGCATAATAAACCCCTCAGTACGAATTATTTTAAACCTATTGCCGTTTCAATTCTTGTATCAATAGCTGACAACGCTTACTAGCTTCTCTAGCTTGTTGTCTGAACTGTTTAGCTTGTTCCCGATCCGTTAAACACACTTCAGTTGCTTTTTTACTAAATTTTACAGCTTGACTACTGAGTTCTTTGATTCGAGTCTTTAATTCTTCAATTGTTTTCATTTCTACTCCAATTCTGAGATGATGATTTCTAAATTTTCGACTTCTTCATAAAGTCTATCTGCTCGACTAGCCAACAAACTAGCATCGTCAAAATCATTGTTCTCTATTGCTTTATCATGAGCTTCATATAACTCTTCAATGATCTTATGCAGTTGTGCGTAAGCTTTAAGTAATACATTTCTGGTTTCTGATTTCATACTTATTCTTAATTTTCACTCCCGCCATAAACTTTCAGACCACAGTGAATTCATCCAGTTTTTGTATATAATTAAACTATTTTACTGAGGTTATTGAACTTTTAGATAGGTGAAGTTAAAAACAAGTATCTGGCTAATTTTATGGCTGGAATAGAATGTCCAAAATCAAAAATTGCTTGTGACTAAGTTTCAAAGATTAATTCGGCTTACCCATAATCGTGAATGCTGCCCAGTAATAAGGATGATTATAAAGATTTTTATCTGATGCCATTTTACTATTTCTATATAGTTGTGTCGCTAAATAAGTTTGAATTCGTACTTCTTCAGGATGCAGATTATTCAAGATATCTTCATACCATTTTGTCAGTTCTCCAGCAGTTAGTTCTTTCAGCCATCGTGTTGCTTCAGCTAAGGCAGTAACTGCTGATTTATTAGGCTGTAATCGTCGGTAAAACTCGATCATCACCAAAGCACTAGCCGAAGATTCTACACTCCAGAGAGTACTCACTACATGAGGTACGCCCTGACTCACAAAACCACTGACTAAACCCACATATTCGCTGCTAATAGTGTGGTTGTTAGTACTTAAATTTTCACACGCAGAGAGGGTAATAAGGTTGTAACTATCTAGATTTTGCTGGCAGATTTCATCTAGAGTAAGTCTGTCTTCACCCGCCAATGCTAATTCTGATTTTTTCGGTTCAGCTAAATTATTAGTGACGTGACCCGTAAAATGCAAGATGTTATAATTTTCAGATAAAGCATTTTTAACAATACTTTTCGTAGCTTCTGCCCCCTGAATTCGTTGGATATTATTGAACATCTGACTAACAATTTCAGATTCCAGTTTGGCAAATTTAAGTGTGGGATAACTTGTACTTTCAGGATGTTCAACACTGAGCAATAACTTATTTTGCCACTGCCAAATATCCTCAGTTCTGATTGATAAACCTATTTGGGCACTAGGTAAATAGGTAAAGCTGAAATTTGATTCTACATTGGGTAACTCTTCTGGTGATGGCGAAGAAAGATGGAAAAGTGTATGAATAGGCAATCTGTACAAGTCACGGTGAGGAATTAAGACCAGTTGGGTGATGCCTTCGAGTTCCTGTGCAATTGTAGAAATATTCAGGATTTCATACAGTTGCAACAGTTTATCTTCCATATTAACTCGCCAAGAATGATGACTTTTACTTTCTTTGTCGTGGGCTGTGCTGCGATATTCTTGGTATTGTTGATGCCAATCTTCTAGCCAAATTTCAAATTCAATTAGGCGTTGCACTGCTTCGGGTAAAGGTAATTCATTCAGACGAATAGCGTCTTCTCCTAAAGGTATTACCCCAGTATCTTGCATGGGTGTAAACAGGAGAATTGGTGATGGCGCTTGGTCTTTGAGAATGAAAGTATGTAGGGCAACTGGACTAATATGCCAGTAAATAATTGCTGTTGTGGCATTGAATAGTTGTTGAATTGCGCCATAATAAGGCGAGTAAATATTATCATTCCAGCCAGAAAGTAGCCAGTTTAAACAAGCATTTTTACCTTGTTCGGCAATTTCCCAAGCTTCTACTAAATCACCCGACTCTACAGCTAAGTCAACTGCCAATTGATCGAAGCCTGCAAATTTTAGAGCTAGCTGTTTTTTACTTTCGTCTGAGCGAGTTTCTTCACTCAGTAATTGTTGCAATAAATCTGTCCCACGTTGCAGCAATTCTTGAACTTGTGTGGTTTGTCCCAAACCGATCAACACTTTGCTTAGAGATTGTAAAACCTCTAGGTGCAACTGGGGAAAATATTCTAATGTCAGGGTTAACAGCGCTTGATGGTACTCAGATGCAGCTTTGCGCCAATAATCGCGGAGATTGGTATGTTTCTTACCTTGCTCATAGTAGGTATTAGCGATCGCAAAATGCAATCTACCCCAACCTTCTGGATGGGTATCTGTCCGCAGATGCTTTAACCCTTCTTCGTAGCTAGCTAATTTTCCTTCGTAGCCGCCCTGTTGTAAGGCGGGATTTGTCGCTATGATACTACTCGACAAATTCCGCAATACCTCAGAATCTACTAAATTACCGATCGCAGTTCCCCGACCAATCCAAGCTTCCCAATAATCTTGTTTGATTTGCAAAGCGTTGTCATAACAAGCGATCGCTTCGGCAAATTGTTCTAAATAAAACAGTGCTACTGCCTGATTATACCAAGCTAAGTGGAAGTCGGGTTTAATGGCGATCG
>CAXUOL010000207.1:0-9636 GCA_964252435.1 uncultured Nostoc sp. | reverse complement strand
TATTGTTGAGGGCTATGCACAAGGCTATTTTCTCATGGCTGATGAACGCGATCGCTTGAGTTGGTACGCAAGTCGCGCTCGGACTTTTATTCCTTTGGATGAGCGGTTTCGCTACCCCAAGTCTTTGCAGCGCGTTCTGAATCAAGAGCGGTTTACTGTGGCGATTAATCGGGACTTTCAGGCTGTGGTGGCTGGCTGTGCTGACAGAGAGACAACTTGGATTTCACCGGAGTTGCAAAAGATTTACTGGCTGCTTTACCAGAGTGGTTATGCTTATAGTTTTGAAACTTGGCAAGGTGATGAACTAGCTGGGGGAATTTTAGGGATTGTGATTGGTGGGGCTTTTATTGGCGAGTCGATGTTTTACCGCATCCCGGAAGGCTCAAAGGTAGCTATGGTTAAGTTGGTAGAAAGATTGCGTCAGAGGAAATTTGTGTTTTTTGATGCCCAAATGATGAATCCCCATTTGGAAAGGTTTGGCGCTTATCGGGTTGGGGATGAAGAATATCAATCTTTACTTCAGCAAGCGTTGCAACGTGCTTGTAACTTAGTATAATTTTGCCAGAAAAGCCGGATGTGATTGTTACTGATGTAGTAATGTCGGGAATGAAGGTATTGCCATAAAAAATGTTTCAATCATTACAATAGCGATCGCGCCCATTTTGTTTGGCACAGTAGAGTGCTTTATCGGCTGAGGCAATGAGTGTATCTGGCTTGATGTTCCAAATAGGTATGCGAGAGGTAATTCCTAAACTAACGGTGATGATATCCTTGACATCAGACTGTACATGGGGAATAGCCAGAGTATGAATTGCTTGCTGAATACTTTGCGCTACTTTAATCGCTCCCGCTAAGTCAGTATTGGGCAAGAGTACTAAAAATTCTTCTCCACCATAACGCGCTACTAAATCGGCAGGACGATGAATTGTCTGTTGCACTGTTTGCGCTATCCTCATTAGGCAATCATCGCCTGCAAGATGACCATAGTAATCGTTGTAAAGTTTAAATTTATCAACGTCAAACATAATCAGTGACAGGGGTTGTTGTTCTCGTGCAAGGCGTTTCCATTCTGCTTGCAGTCGTGCATCAAAACAACGACGGTTAGCTACTTGAGTCAAGCCATCTAAATTTGCCAGTTGTTCTAGTTTCTGATTTGCATCTTGGAGAGCCAATTCAATTTGTTTACGTCCAGTAATGTCGCGGATGGTAATAGCAAAACCATCATCTAGTTTGACTGCAACAAAGTGATACCAGCAAGAATTGCTTAATGGATGGTAGAAATCTCGTTTTAAAGCTTCCCCTGTTTCGACAAGATTAACGAAGTGATTAAAAAGTTCTGGTTCTAGATGGGCTAAAAGTTTTTTGAGTACTAATTTGCCGATTATCTCTTCACATTTACTTCCGAAAGCTCTAGCAATAACAGGATTTATAACTAAGCAACGAAAATCTTCGATGTCCCCAGTTGCAGAGTTGCGGACAGCTTGCATAGCGGCAATACCATCCAGTGAACTATTCAAAATGCTGGCTAGCATTGCCCTAGACTGATACAGTATCTTTTCTGTTTCCCTACGCTTAATATTTTCTTGTTCTAAAAGCCGTTGCTGGCGTTGAATGGTTAACTGATTTTCTAGACGCGCTACAACTTCTTCCATTTGAAAGGGTTTGGTGATGTAGTCTATCCCCCCTGACTCAAAGGCTATCACTTTATCGAAAACATCATCTAAAGCACTAATAAAAATAACAGGAATGGTGCGTAGAACTTCATCCGCTTTCAGAATTCTACAAACTTGATAGCCATCCATCTCTGGCATCTTGATATCTAAAAAAATGATATCTGGTCGCTTCACCTTTACTGTTTTTAGTGCCATCCGCCCACTTGTGACGCTGCGAACAGTGTAGCCGAGTTTGACCAGAAAATCACTTAATAAATGTAAATTTTTGGGATTGTCATCTACTAAGAGAATATTACCTTTATTTTCTTTATCAGAATCAAGATTCATTGCTTCTCAGGGGTTCAGCTAAATCAACCAATTCCTCAAATTCAAATTGACGAGTAAGTTTTGTTAAAGATTGAATTAAAAAAGTTTCTGTTTTGGGAACATCTCTAATTAATTCTATGACCCGATTAGTATTTGCTTCTAAAGCAGCTTCATAGAATTGATTAATCCATTCTTGAGACATACAAATGAGATTGTTGGATGTTAAAGGATTTTTTTCTGTATATTCCAAGTTTGAATAACTGTTTTCAGCAAATATATATTTGACACCAAGATGTTTGGCTAGTGTATCAAAAATTGTATGTTCTACAAAAGGTTTGCGGAGAAAGTCATCACACCCGGCTGAAAGGACGATCGCTTTTTCTTCTTCTAAAACACTCGCCGTCAGAGCAATTATAGCTGTAGCATTCCCCTTGGTAGTGGACTTGATATATTTTGTAGCTTCGTAACCGTCCATCACAGGCATTCGCATATCCATCCAAATCAGGTGGGGTTCCCATTCATTCCAAATAGCGATCGCTTCTTTGCCATTACTAGCTTCTTTCATTTCAAACCCTAACGGTTGTAAAAGTTTAATTAATAATTGGCGATTAATATGTTTATCATCTACTATTAATAGTTTATATATAGGTTGTCCTGGTGCAAGTTCTAATACTTTTGGATATCTTTCTAAAGTATTGCTATTGGTTTCTTGACCTAATTTTGCTTGAATATAAAATTTAAAATTTGTCCCTACTCCTAATTTACTTTCAACAGAAATATCTCCTCCCATTAACTGAATAAACCTGTGACTAATTGCTAAACCTAAACCCGTTCCTTCTTGGGATTCTTTTCCAGCTTGTGCTTGAGAAAAAGCATTAAATAGTTTGGGTAATTCTGCGGCTGCAATCCCCACTCCTGTATCACAGACTTGAAAATCAAGAGTTAAAATATCTGTGATTTCTTCACTAGGATTATTTACTGTTAAACTAATTGTTCCTTTTTGAGTAAATTTAATCGCATTACTAATTAAATTAATTAATACTTGGCGGAGTTTTAATTCATCTGTACAAATATAACATGGGAGATTTTCACTACGTTGAAATATTAAGTTTAAGCCTTGATTACTTGCCTGTAAATATAGCATATCTTCTAAGTCATCTAGCAAGCGATACAGGTCAAAGTCTCTAGGGTTAAGAGTAGTCTTACCTGCTTCTATTTTTGATAAATCGAGAATATTATTAATGAGCGTGAGTAAATAATCGCCACTATGATAAATAATCCCAGCATTTTCATAATGATCGGCAGGTAAGTTGTTAGCGCGTAACATTAATTGAGAAAAACCTAGAACAGCATTGAGGGGCGATCGCAATTCATGACTCATATTCGCAATAAATAAACTTTTAGCTTGATTTGCTACTTCGGCTTTTTCTTTAGCAATGGCTAACTCTGCTGTTCTTTCCTGTACCCGGTGTTCCAAAGTTTCCAAAGATGTTTGTAACTGAAGTGCCATGTTATTAAACGATTTTGCCAGTTGACCTATTTCGTCTTTTGAGTTATTTTTGGCGCGGATATCTAAGTTACCTGCGGTAAACTGGAAAACTATATTGGTAAGGTTAATTATTGGCTTTGTTAGCAATTGTCCAATGGCAAAAGCGATGATTGTCACTACTCCAGCGATAAATGCAAATAGAAAAATTGCGTCACGAATTTGCTTTTCTACAGGTGCTAGGGCAACAGCAAGGGGTCGTGCAAACAACACAGACCAAGGTTTATATTGCAAACGAGCGATCGCAATCAGATTAACCTGATTACCTGTTGCTTCTAAAGATGCAATTAAATACGACTGTTTCTTATCCAATGCTTGTTTAAGTTTTGACTCATTAGTTGCCAATTCTTTGAGAGAAGAATTAGGCAAACGACCTTCCCATTGCAGCTGAGTTACAACATCGTCAGGCAGAGGCACAATTGATTTAAAAAGTAGTTCTGGTGCAGTACTATGTGCCAGATAAATATTATTGTCATCTAAAAGAATCGCAAAAGATTTTTCCCCAGCCCGTTCGGTTTGTCGAGTTACTAACTGCTGAACAACAGTCGCATTATATGAAACACGCAATACACCCAATATATCTCCCTTGGCATTGCGAACCGGACTGCTAAAAAAGAGAGTAATCAGATCGGGAATTGTCAGCGATCGCTTCATGCTAGAAACAAAGGAGAAACCAGTTTGTAGCGGTTTTTTAAAATAATCTTGAACTGATTCATCTTTGCCAATATTCAGTGTACGTGTATCCAATACATTTTTACCGTTTAAGTCAAGCAAAGAGTATGAGAGAATATTGAGCATATCTTTGCGACTGAGACGGATTAATGTTTCTGTCGCCAATTGCATTTCGGGGCTGTCATCTCGCTGTTCTGGAGTCAGGCTGAGGTAGCGTGCCAAACCTGGTAAAATCGCCTCTACGCGCACGGCATTGAGATTTCCATCAATAAAGGCATCTATTCTGTTAGCGGTTTCGTTAGCCGCCGCAGATAGGGCTTGTCGGGCGTTGTCAGTTAGTGCTTTTTCAGTTGTCTGTTTGTTAACAAATGCCAATAACAGCAATGGAATCAAAGCAACAACGAGAAACGAGGCGATCAACTTTGTACGGATGCTGCCTAAAAAGGAATGCTGCATAGCTTCAAACTAGGGGGGATTCAAGAAGGAAGAATTGAACAGAGTTTTTAGCTCAGGAATACGCGTAATGTTTCCAGAGCGAACAAAAAAGTCTGCATATATATTGGCTGTTTTGTAAATAGAGTTAGGGTTGCGAGATTGAAAATATTTTTGATTTTCACTGAAATCAGTTAGGTCTATTCCCTCCAGCGAGAGAGTATCGATCGGAATTTTTAACGCTTTGCTGATGATAGCTTTTCCTTCCTCAACATTTGCTTTCCAGTAGGTCGAGGCTTGCAGCCATCCTCGCACAAATGCACGAATGTCTTCGGGGCGATCGCGGATTGTCTCGCCGCGAAAGATAATTAAATCTAAAATCAAGCCAGGGGTTTGTTTGCTAGTAAATAGGATATTTCCCCCTAATTTCATCGCTTCAGAGAGATAGGGTTGCCAAGTGTGTCCGGCTTGAATCGTATTATTTTTCAGGCGTTGAGGAATTTCTAAAGCCTCTAATTGAACTAAGTTCACATCATCACTGGTTAAATTGGCAGTTTTCAACATTTCAGTCACAAAAACTTCGCTAAAACCGCCTAGATTTGCACCTAGCTTTTTCCCTTTCAAGTCAGCTACGGTTTTAATTTTTGATTGGGCGATTACCACATCTGCTCCTATTGATTCATCTATAACGATCACGCCTTGTATATCTGGATTTGTGGCACTCAAGATTATAAAATTCCCCAAAGACGATGTAATCCCATCATACTTACCCGCATTGAAGTTTGCTTGTACCAATTGGGCGTATTGTTTATGAATTAGTTCCACATCTACTCCTTGGGCTTTGAAGAATCCTTTTTCTTGAGCAATGATGCCTGGATGCTCTCCAACAAAAGATGCAAATGTCACTTTCAATGGAGGGCGTTTTACTTCAGTTGGTGCTGAAGTATTACAAGCAAGTAGTAAACAGGCAGTAATCATGAAAATACTAATGTATCTGAGTAGTTTAAGCATATAATTTTTGATGTTTTTTAATTATTTTTAATCAAAGATTCAGCTAAATAAACTAATTGTTCAAATTTAAATTGCCGTGTAAATTTTGTAAGTGATTGTATTCAAGGAGTTTTGGTTGTTGGAATTGCTTCAAGATTTAGAAATTCTGACCGCAACAGCGGATACGAGAATTTTATTCACAGGTATTGTTTTGTAGCCGTTCCAACAAGAGATTATGGTTTAAATCAATGAAAAAGCCTGTAATTGCAAAGAGAGCGATCGCTCTTTTCCACTGTTATATTAGTCTTTAAATAACCCCGCACCCAATCACAACTGTATTTCAGTAGGTCGAGATGGAGAATTTGTTCTAGATCCCACAGAATCACAATGCTGAAGTGGTATCCTCGCTACCCAATTGCATCATGTCTAAGTAAACACATTTATAGCCTTCTGACTTGAGACGACGACTTATTTGCTGTAGTAGGGATGATTTACCCATTTGCCGAGAGTTGAAGACGTAGCAAAAATTACCACCTTTGAGACTGTTATTGCGATGCCTACGGTTTTTGCTAGCCTACGCAGATCGAGAAACGACGGCACAATGGTTTGCCTTTCGCCAAGATTATGATTTACTGATTGTGAACTACTCCTAGTAGCATAAAGCTGAACTAGGAGCTTCTGTAATCACGGGGGAGTGCCGCAACTTGGACTTTCGCCCTAGTTTTGGTCTTACCTCCCCTCCTACAGCAGAGACGGCTGATAGCGAAGCGGTAGCGAGTCTTCGAGCGTCACCTTCCGCCTTCAGCATCCTGATGCCTTCTGCTCTAATATTTATCGCGGCGTTTCCATCCCTGTCATGATGAGCGCCACAATGAGGACAAGTCCATTCACGGACATCCAATGGCATCTCACTCACTTGATAAAAATACTGGATAGACTGTTTTCCGTGCCTAGATTTGAATTTAGGAAATCCAGCACGTTTCTCGAAAAAGTTTTTGTAGGCTGTGGTCAAATTGAGTGTTGCGTCTCGCAGAGAAGATGGGGACTTCCGCGATACGTTAAATTGAATGTTAACCAAAGTCAGTGGGTTGATTAAATCCGCCAAGTTTCTCAAAGCAATTTCGTCTTTGTCTAACCATCGCTAACCTTGACCCGGAAAACATGGCAGATTACTTGAATAAGTACCAAAAGTCTGACAGGAAAACCATACTAATGAGAATTTGGACTACTACTGCTGTACTAGCTGCTTTTTGGCTAATATCTGTGGTCATCAGTTCTGAGCCAATCAACGCTACTTCTGTTTTGGTAGAAAATGCCATATCATCTCCGACGCCAACGAATGCAAAACAGATTACTGTCAGTAACACTGAGTTTGGTCTCAAGAGAGTTGACTCCAAAGGAAACGTTACCATTTTCCAGACAACAAGAGTGCCACTTCAGGAAGGAAACACCTACGGGTGGCGGATTAAACTCAAAAACTACCAAGGTGAAGTGAAATGGCGTGAAGTCTTGTATTTACCAAAACCTCCAGAAACTTGGGGTACAGATAATGGTGAAGATTTCTCAATATCAGCAGACGGCAAGACATCTGTAACACGGCGCACACAGTCGGCTCCAGAAGGTGTAATTGAAAATTTTTGGACAATCGCCCCTGGCGATCCAGTTGGTAAGCATAGAATAGAAGTCTATATTGATAACCGTTTAATCGGTACTTTCCAGTTTGAAGTTATTCCAGTTAAGTAAAGATGAAGGGCATTGGGCATTGAAGAGAGGCAGAGGGGCGGGGTGCAAGGTGCAGAGGAGAGGCGCACAACTAACCTTTTATCTCTCATTTGTGCTAACATTTGGTTACACACTTAAGATAGCACAATGCAGTTAGTTGAGCAGCGCATTATCAAAAAAAGCAATCCGGCTTGGGAGCAAATAGATGCGATGTCATTTGCTGCTAAGAACCTGTGGAATGCTGCTAACTATTGCATTCGTCAATCATTCCTTTACGGGCATGGTGTGCCGTCTTACAACTCAATGGATAAGCTAATCAAGCCTTGTCAGGAGTACAAAGCACTACCAGCCAAGATTGCACAGCAAGTTTTGAAATTATTAGGTAAATCATGGCAGGGATACTTCGCTGCTCGAGCAGAGTACAACAAGTTGAAATTATTAGGTAAATCATGGCAGGGATACTTCGCTGCTCGAGCAGAGTACAACAAGGAGCCATCAAAATTTACAGGTAGACCAAAAATACCTGGATATAAACTTAAAGATGGACGTTGTGTTTTAATTTTCACTGATCAAGCAACTTCTAAGAAAGTATTTAAAGAGTCAGGGCAGATTAAACTTAGCGCTATTGACTACATCTTTGACACTCGGATAAAACAATCAGATTATTGCCAGTCTCGGATTGTGCCAAAAATTGACCATTATGTTTTAGAAATAGTTTACGAGGTCAAGGATCATGAATTAAGTCAAAGTACAGAACGTATTGCTGCAATTGACTTGGGGATTGATAATTTGATGGCGGTTACATCAAACGTGCCAGGATTTAAACCTGTTCTCGTTAACGGTCGTCCACTCAAAAGTCTGAATCAATTCTTCAACAAAAAACGTGCTATACTACAACGCCGCAGTCGGTTAAGGACATCCAGGCGAATTAAGCATCTGACTACTAAACGTAACTTCAAAGTCAGAAATTATTTGCATCGTGCATCTAATTACGTGATTAAATTACTGATGGAGTTAGGAGTTACCAAATTAGTCATTGGTCAAAATCATGACTGGAAGCGCGACGTTAATATCGGCAAGAGAAATAATCAATCATTCGTGTCAATACCCCATGGTCAGTTAATTGATATGCTCACCTACAAAGGAAACAGGATCGGGATTGACGTGATTCTTTGAGAGGAATCATACACAAGCAAATCGAGTTTTATTGATGGTGATTTTGTTCCTGATTATGGAGCTAAATCACAGGGATGGAAGCCATCTGGTAAGCGAATATTTAGGGGTTTGTACAGGACTAAATCAGGGCGATTATGCAATGCTGATATTAATGGCAGTTACAACATACTTACAAAAGAATTCCCTAATGCCTTTGGGACAGGGGATAGAGAGGTCTTAGTTGACCCGATTCGGGTAAATCTATCTGGTTTTATAGCCAAAAGCTTGACCCCATTTTAGATGCCTTTAAAGTTCTGTGAAGGAAGTGGTAGTTATAGAAAACCATGTCTGACTATATTTGACTATACAGAACTGAACTATCAACGCAGTGGTCAGCCAGAATTTTCAGGAGAACTAAGCCAAGAATGGGAACAAATAACTTCTGTATTGCTAAAAAAGGTCAACGTGACGCATGAATGCTGAAGAATTAAAAAGGCGTTTTGCCGCAGGAGAAAGATATTTTCCAGCCGTCAACTTGAGTCGGGAGAAGCTGATTGGAGCCGATTTGCCTGGAATTAATTTATGGGGATCTGACTTGAGTGGAGTTAACTTAGCTAAAGCTAAACTCTGGGGAGCAGATTTGAGTAGAACTAATTTAGCCAAAGCGAATTTGACCAGAGCAAATTTGAGCGGTGCCAATCTGAATGAAGCAAATCTCCGAGGAGCAAAACTCAACTATGCCAAGTTGTATGGAGCTAATCTAACCGGCGCTTACTACGATGAAAGTACACGGTTTTCTAGAGGTTTTGACCCCATCAGTAGAAATATGCAGAAGATGTGAAGGGGATTGGGACTGGGGACTAGGAAAAGCTCTGCAAGCGTAGTTTATACAGCGTTTTTAAATTCATCCGTCAGTCGTAGAGAATTGCTACATAAATTCTGTACGCCTGACGCCTTGATTCTTTCTAATTAAATTTGCGAAAGTATTGATTAAAGAACAAAAAGCGATAATGTTTAGCTAGTAATCATTTGTGAACCATCCAACATAGACGATATCAACATTTGTTCAAAGACTTTGGAAAGAGCAGTTTGAAAACGCTGACGATGCTTGATTTTGAAAAAAGGTCGAACTATTTCTGC
>CAXUOL010000206.1:0-9645 GCA_964252435.1 uncultured Nostoc sp. | reverse complement strand
GCCATGTAGTTGTAAATCTGGCTCAGGTAAATTTTATTGATAGTTCTGGTCTTACATCTTTGGTCGCTGGAATGCGTGATGCTGATAAAGTCAAGGGCAGTTTCCGCATCTGTAATGTACACCCAGAAGCCAAACTCGTGTTTGAAGTGACGATGATGGATACTGTTTTTGAAATCTTTGAAACAGAAGAGGAAGCTTTAGAAGGTGTACCTCGTAGCATTGCTAGCTAAGAAAAGAGTTAGGAGTTAAGAGTGAGGAGTGAGGAGTTAATTCAAAACTCATAACTCATAACTTAATAACTCATAACTCATAACTTTATCTTATTGAATACTGATTTCGTTTGGTGTAGCGATAAGGCCCCATAATCGCTCCCCAAGTTGCTTTTCCAGTTGCGGGATCAATTCCTTTGTCGTAGCTGTGAAATTCTGTCGCTGTAGCTGCAAAACCTAAAGAAACATGGATGCTATTGCCAAGATAAGTAAAGCTACAACGAGTCTCTGGTAGTGGGGTAGCGGTAAACTTATAGCGATCGCCAGCTAATTTCTCCTGAGTAACTGTGAGGATACAACCTGGTAGTAAATCTAATTGTTCGGATGTCAGTGTGTTTAGTAGAGCAGGGTTATTACCTGCGCCTTTTAATGCACCTGGATCTTGAGGCATATAATATTGTACTTCCACAGTTGCGTCAGAGTCGCTGCTTTGACGCAACCGGATAATTCGCTGGCGGTAAGGTTTATCTAGGGTAATAACGTTAGCCTGTTCGGCAAATAAGGTGATGCTATCTTCTGTGAACAGATTAACTGGTCTTTGCCAGAGGCACAGGTAAACATACCAAACTGGTTCTGCTATGGCTTGTTCTTGATTATCAAATTCACCAGCTAGGTACTCACCTAAAGCAATTAACTGTGGCGAGAAGTTCATAAGTACAATAAATAAATAAATCATTAAGGATATTGACACTCCCCACGAATCATCGCGACGGGGATTCTACATTACTGGTCGGAACATTTTTTTATACTTTAGTAGTGTTTTCAATACTATCTCTCTGAGTAGCTGCCCGAATTAAAATTTCAAAGATATTATGAATGTTCACACTTACCTTGAGACTTTATTGGAATGTTTTCTGTTAAACAGTTAACTACTTCGTTCAAGGTTTTATTATCAGTTAAAACTGGAGTAGTAGTTGCAGTCATAATCAAACCAGATATTCCTCTAGCTCAATTTTCACGCAACTCTTTGACAAAATTCTCTGCAATAACAGCATAACCATATTCTAGTGCGAGATTTGCTCTTACTCTTGGCTGATTTATTAGCTTTACTTATGTTACTAGGTCAACTCAGTCTTTTAAGACTAGTATCTAAAATTACTAATATTAGATAAAAATCTACTTAGACAGCTATTCATCACAGAGCGATCGCAAAACTTTTCGGTCTACTGACAATGCCCGTCGCAAATCATCAGGGCGTACCGCCCACCGGGAGATAATTTCAAACTGATCTCGCCTGCGTGCTCGTTCTAAGCCTGTTTGAATTTCTCGTACTTCTTCATTTAGGCGTAAATTATCCGTGTCTTTGGGATTAGCTGTGAGAATCAGAATCTTTTTCACAGGGCTATACTCAGGGTATGATGATGTACAGAGGATATATTTTATATCTCCCATACGGGGAAGGAAATTGATCGTATTTTCCCATAATTAGTTAATTAAATATCATAAATGTGTCTAATCAAAGACCAAAGATATTCAAGACAAAATCGTATAATAACTTAGGGAACAAATGCTGTCTTTACCCAACCAAAACTAGGAATTTCGCGTTTTTGCTGAGTAGACTATATGCCTTGTATATTGAAAAAGTTCAACAACTAAGGAATTATCTCAAAATTCTCAGTTTTCAGTATTGAGTTTAGACTTATACAATATAAATTTATCAATATTTACTTATATGGATTTGAAGGCTGCTATTTTATCAGCAGTACGTAAGAATTATTTTGGCTAGAATAGCTCAAACAAGTTTTAGAAAGAGTCTTTTTTCTGCAAGTTGTGAGGATTAAAGACCTCTACTTCAAATACCACAAAAATATAGACCTGTACACGGAATTTTTGCTAATGACACCGGATACGCTAATCACCCCAGAAAAAATTTTTCTGGATGGAAAAACTTTTATTCCTGCCGAACAATTACCGATCCCGGAGTGGCCTTGTGTTGTGGCTGAAAGATCGCAACCGACACTAACGGTTAAAGATGATGATTTATTTTTTGTGACAGATACTATCGGGAATATTTCTGGCTGTTCCCTCAATGATGGCAATCCCAGTATGGGACTGTTTTGTTGTGATACGAGATTTCTCAATCGCTTGGAGTTACAAATTGAAGGGCGATCGCCTGTACTCCTCAGTAGTACTGCTGAGAAAGGTTTTTCACTCTCAGTTTTGTGTACTACCCCCAGAATCGACGATCGCCTCAAAGCCGAGACTATCGGAATTCGCCGAGAAATCGTGCTGAATGGGGCACTATTTGAAGAAATAGAAGTATCTAACTACAGCACAACCACTGTCAATTTTGAACTAAGTATCAGTTTTGATGCGGATTTTGTTGATTTATTTGAAGTCCGAGGCTATGACAGAGAAAAACGAGGTCGGCTTTTACGCCTAGTAGAACCGACGACTGAGGAAGGAACATTTTCTCACGTCGATGGCGTTGCACCAGTACCTAAAGAGCCATCTGCCTCTAGAGAAGAATCCTTAACACTCGCCTATCAAGGTCTGGACGGCTCAGTGATGGAATCCCGGATTCTATTCCAGCATCGGCAACCAGACTATTTCAAAGGTTACACTGCGGTTTGGCAACTTGAGTTGGCTTCTCACGAAACTCAAAAGCTGGGCTACCGAGTGAATATGTTGAGAAATAACCAGTCTAGTTCAACCGTGAGCGCCGCCACTACCTTAGGACAGGCGAAAGCTGCTGAGTGGATGGAGGAGCAACACTGGGTACAACAAATTACCCGCATTAGCTCAGATAAGAGTACCTTCAATCGAGTGATTGAGCGGGCTGAACAAGATATGTATTTGTTGCGCCAGTCTTTTGGTAAGCATAAGACTGTTTCCGCTGGAGTGCCTTGGTTTTCGACATTATTTGGGCGAGATTCGCTGATTACAGCTTCTCAAAGCTTAATGTTAAATTCGCAAATCGCTAAGGAAACCCTGGTATTACTGGCGACATACCAAGGTAAAATTGACGACGAATGGCGCGAAGAAGAACCGGGTAAGATTTTGCACGAGTTACGTTTGGGAGAAATGGCTCGTTGTCAAGAAATTCCCCATACACCTTACTACGGTACAGTTGATGCCACTCCCTTGTGGCTGCTGCTCTATGCCGAACATTATGCTTGGACTCACGATGGAGAACTCCTAGAGCAACTTTGGCCCAATGCTCTAGCTGCAATGGATTGGATCGATCGCAATACCAAACAAACCACTTATCTCAGCTACTTCCGTACATCGAAACGCGGTCTTGCTAACCAAGGTTGGAAAGATTCTGGCGACTGTATCGTAGACCGTAAGGGAGAATTAGCCAACGGGCCAATTGCCCTCTGTGAGGTACAAGCTTACGTCTATGCTGCAAAAATGCGTCTATCAGAAATAGCTAGGATGAAGAAGCGGCTTGATTTGGCAGATCGTTGGCAAGAGGAGGCGAGAAATCTTAAGGTTCGTTTTAATCGAGATTTTTGGGTAGAAGATCAAGATTTCTGCGCTCTGGCTTTGGATGGAGAAGGCAAGCCAGTAGACAGTATTACCTCAAATCCTGGTCATTGTCTGCATTTGGGACTCTTCACAGACGAAAAAGCTCATAGTGTAGCAGAACGGTTGCGGGCACCAGATATGTTTAATGGTTGGGGCATTCGGACTCTAAGTAGTTTGTCACCCGCTTATAATCCGATGGGTTATCACATTGGTTCAGTTTGGCCTCATGATAACGCTCTGATTGCAATGGGATTGCGATCGCTCGGTCTTATCGATCAAGCCCTAGAAATATTCCAAGGTTTATTTGATATGACTCAGCAGCAACCCTATCAACGTCCTCCAGAACTTTTCTGCGGCTACGAACGGAACGGTGATAATGCCCCTGTGCAGTATCCGGTTGCTTGCACTCCCCAAGCTTGGGCTACAGGTAGTGTTTTCCAACTACTGCAAATGATGGTCAACTTGGTGCCTGATGCTCAAAATAATTGCTTGCGAATCATCGACCCCGCTTTGCCAGAATCGATTAATCGCCTATCATTTCATAATTTGCGAGTCGGCCCCACCATCCTCGATTTGGAATTCGAGCGTTCTGGGACTACGACTGCTTGTCGCGTTGCCAGAAAACGGGGTAATCTGCGGGTAGTTATCGAAGCTTAGAAAGGAAGTAGGGAGTGATAAATTACCCACTCCCTATTTTATGCTTGGTAGTATGACGGTCTAGTTTAGGAGCCGCAGACAAGACGGGATATCGATTTATCAGACGTTGCTCACCCACTCCAATGATGGTTTGCGTTGCAATTTTACACAATCCTGTAAATAAAGGTTGATCAGACTCTGATAGGAAATGCCAGTTTCCTCAGCAAGAATTTTGAAGTAATCAACGACATCCTCCTCAAGTCGAATAGTCACTTGCTTCTTCAGCTTCTTAATGTACGGATTCTTGACAGATTGGGAAAAATCATACTCTTCTTTCATGAGAAAAAACTCTGATATTGTTGACGTTCTCCCCTAGTAGCTTTGCGAGCCGAGATGATGCGGATAACCTCTTCACTTTCCTGATAAAGATGACACACTAGCAACAAACGTAGTGAATCACTCATTCCCAAAAGTATGTAACGATCTTCTTCTAAAGAATGCTCAGGGTCATATAGTAAGCGGGCATTCTCGTCATAGAAAACGGTTTCTGCCTCATTAAACGATACACCGTGCTTTTGCTCATTTGACTTAGCTTTTCGCTCATCCCACTCAATTCTCAACTCGCTCATACTTACAGTGTAGTTACAATGTATATCATAAGCAAATTGAGTGGACTAGAAAATGGAAATTTACCAATTAGATTTAGGCTTCAATTCGTTCTGCCGTCGTTAGCCAGAGGACTTAAACCCCCAAACTTAGTACAACATTTCATTAATTCGTAGCGAATTCTCTGCACCCCTCTGCGTTTACCTTTGCGTTACCGAATTATTATCCTGCGGCGTTACTCTTGCATTTCCCACATGAAATCAACCCCGTAAAAACAACCGAGATAGAGCAGCATACCTCTGGTTTCTTCAGCAGCTATTCTGTAGTACTCTGAAATACACTGAAATATATACCAATATTCATCTATTTCCTCATCCCATAATGTTCTGTAAACATCTGGATTCAGCACACAAGCTTCTTCATATCTCTTAGCAAACTCTTTTTCTGAAATTTGAAGCAGCGCTTCGGAGATTTGCTGAGTTTCTGAGGGAACAAGATATTTTACAGGGCCGAAATCTTTGAAACTACCTTTTGTTCCTTCAATTGAGGTTCTGCCCATCACTGCATTGATTAGCAATCGGTTGTTTTCCTCCTTTCGGGCAACAATAAAAGGTATCTGACATTCTTCCCACGAAGATATGTCCTCAGTTAGCAAGTAGTGGATTGTGTGCCAATATGAATCAATATCTAGTCTTCCAATTATCCATTGCTCCTCAGCTATAAGAGCATCCAGGTTATGATTAATTCCTTTTTTTTTAAGTAGTTTTTTTAAGTAGGTAGGTAGATGTTGAACTGCTCCGGTTTCTAGGGCTTCTTTTGCATGAAGATACAAGTTCAACACATACAAATCTTGTTTCGCTATGTCTGAAAGAGGTGCGGATATTTGTTTGAAGTTTCCCTCTATTCCCATACCTTATCTGTACCAGTGTATTTCGTATATCTGCTCAAATGAGATGTTATACAGTTATAATTCAGACCTACATCTTGATGTGTGCTAGAATCTTGCCTTGTTTAACTGCTGATTGCGAACAGAAAATTTAAAACTTACAGTTACAATTCAGGGCTAAATCTTGATGCGTGCCAGAACCTTGCAATGCTCACCTGTTTCTTGTCTTCCTCAATCCGATAAATAATGCGATAGGGCTTTAGGATTAACTGGCGAATGTTCGGCTCATCAAATTCTGAAACCTTTTGCCCCTTAAATGGAAATTGGCTTAGTTCTTTCGTTTTTGCTAATAACCGCTTACCAAGCTTTCTGGCAGCTTCAGGATTATCTTGAGCAATTTACCGAATGATAGTCTCTAAATCTCCAACTGCTTTTGGCGAGAGAATTACTTGGTAGTCCATGTATCGATTATCTGCTCAACCTGCTCAATTGGAATCCCCTGCCGTTGGTCAATCTGGTTAAACCCTTCGCGTATAGCTGCAATAAACTCAATTTTCTGAACAATTTCTCTTAGGGTTACATCCTGGGGTAAATGTTTTACCAATTCAATAACGGCTTCTTTGTCACTCATAAAAACTTAAACCTGTGTCAAGCAGACAACACAATATTAACTTTTCAGCTTACCGACGCGATCGCCTCAAATTTCAGGATGGTAATAAATTTCTACTAAAAAAAATTAAGGATGTAAAACAACAATCATTTACATCCAAATTGCTAACAGACGCGATTAATCGCGTCTCTACGTTATGCTTCTTCGGAATTTTCTCTTTTATGTCCTGGGGATGCTTCGTAAAGTGCATCGAGATGTTGACGCGCATCTTCAACGTTAATCGAACGCATTACCAAAAGTGGCTCTTTTATTAAGTTTCCAGCACTATCTAATAATTCTGGATGGGGTACAAACTGTTTTTTTGATGAATAATAACCATAGTTGCCTTGGTTATTCATTGGCGAGGAATTTGTCGGGTAAGTTCGCTCCCGATCAAAACTGAACATAATCAGGTTACGAATTAAGTTGCCAACAGCTATAAATGCAAGGATTGTAAAAGCTAGAATGTAAAGCAGATGTAACATTTGATTTTCCTCCAGAACAGCAATTTTTAAAACTTTATTTTGTAACGCTTTGTTTCGCCGATACCGTGACTCACAATTAAGACGAGCATTCTACGCACTTTTCATGCGCTTACATTTATATGGAGCTATTTGTCAACCGTTATTCCACTTAACGGTAGCATATGATACATTCTTTTGTTAATCCAGATAATGTTAAGAAATTGTTAAGAATTTTCTACTATCTTTTTAACGACTGATTTACCATCTTGCGTAGACGCTTGCTTGGTAAGTCAAGAGACATCGTTAAGTAGTCTGCCAAAATTTGGCGCTTAGACTTCACGTCCTTGACGAAAGCGCATTGCGACATTCCAGCATTCTGTTACTAATTCATGCCAAGGCATTAACGTTGCCATATCAATTCCGACTTGTTTATCAGTTGCATTAAATAGCATCTTTGCCGTATTTAGTTCGTCTTGCGCTTGCTTAACCCGCAAGAGCAAGTCAGATTGCTCTTGGTGACTCATAAATGATAGTTCCTCAGTTTCGAGTAAATGGCGCGATCGCGTAAACCAATGGTGAAAATCTTCCAGCAGCGGATCTAAAACCGTTTTCAGCAACTCTGTCCCTGGTAAATTTGAGTCTGGCATAAATAAGAGGCATATTTCAAACTTGCTTACTAATATTAACGTTATTTACGTTTCTTAATACTTTTTTGGTTTCTCTCATAATTTTCTTAATGTAAAGTTTTGTAACAAAAGGCACATAATTTATTATATAGTCTTGATATCTGGTTTGTACAGTGCCTTTAGACAGGCATCTATAGGTATATATGACATCAAGTTGCAATTCATAAAATAATTTAGCGATCGCAGGCGATCCTGAATTTGACACTCAGGTAAGAAATCAAAAATTTATCTTTATCTCTGGATTGAAGAAGAATTCAGGACTCAAAATCAAACCGCTACGCAAAGTCATTAGTTATTAGTCATTGTCCAAGAGAAAGCACGCCCTCTCTTTAACATAGTTTGAATTACTCCGATGAAAGAAAAACTTTTTCTGCCCACGGTCAAAGCAAGTTTACGCTGAACTTTGTTGAACTGCTCATGACATTGCAAGGGATGGAGTATGCACCAATGACCAATGACAAATGACTACTTAACCAAAGTCGTTATAGTTGAATAAGCCTACAAATTCAGATAAATCAACTTTTGTAATCACTTCGCCAACGGTTCAGCAGCCAATGTCGCCAAATTCATCAAATCAGTCACAACAGTCAGAACAAGTTGAAAAAATTTATTTACCGCGTACCAGCGAATCGGAGAACTTAAAAAAGATTCGCCACACTGCTTCCCATGTAATGGCAATGGCAGTACAAAAGCTGTTTCCCAAGGCACAAGTTACAATCGGCCCTTGGATTGAAAACGGTTTTTACTACGACTTCGACAATCCAGAACCATTTAGCGAAAACGATCTCAAAGCCATCAAAAAAGAGATGGCGAAGATTATCAATCGTAAACTGGCAGTAATTCAGGAAGAAGTCAGCCGCGAAGAAGCCGAACGCCGGATTCAGGAAATTAAGGAACCTTACAAGCTAGAAATTCTGGCAGATATCAAAAACGAACCCATCACGATTTACCACCTGGGGAATGAATGGTGGGATTTGTGTGCGGGGCCTCATCTGGAAAATACCAGTGAATTAAACCCGAAAGCAATTGAACTAGAAAGCGTTGCTGGTGCTTATTGGCGTGGGGATGAAACTAAAGCCCAACTACAACGCATCTATGCCACAGCTTGGGAAAGCCCAGAACAACTGGCTGAATATAAGCGACGCAAAGAAGAAGCGCTACGGCGAGATCACCGGAAACTGGGTAAGGAACTGGGATTATTTATATTTTCCGACCAAGTGGGGCCGGGTTTACCTTTATGGACACCCAAAGGCACTTTGTTGCGGAGTACTTTAGAAGACTTCCTCAAGCAAGAACAGATCAAACGTGGCTACCAGCAGGTTGTCACCCCTCACATTGGCAGAGTGGATTTATTTAAAACCTCTGGACACTGGCAGAAATATAAAGAGGATCTGTTCCCGATGATGGCAGAAAATGAGGAAGCTGCTGCACAGGAACAAGGCTTTGTTCTCAAAGCCATGAATTGCCCTTTTCATATCCAAATATATAAGAGTGAGTTGCGTTCCTATCGGGAACTACCGATGCGGCTAGCAGAATTTGGTACTGTTTACCGCTACGAACAATCAGGAGAATTGGGCGGTTTAACAAGGGTGCGAGGTTTCACTCAAGATGATGCCCACATATTTGTCACCCCAGAACAGTTAGACAGCGAATTCCTGAAGGTAGTCGATCTAATATTGTCAGTGATTAAAACTTTGCAATTGGGGAATTTTAAAGCGCGACTGAGTTTCCGAGATCCAGCTAGTGATAAATACATCGGTTCCGATGAAGCTTGGAACCAGGCTGAGAACGCCATTCGTCGGGCTGTTGAAACCTTGGGAATGGAACATTTTGAGGGAATTGGAGAAGCGGCTTTCTACGGGCCCAAACTAGATTTTATTGTCAGTGATGCCCTAGAACGGGAGTGGCAATTAGGAACTGTGCAGGTAGATTACAACTTGCCAGAACGCTTTGATTTAGAGTACGTTGCCGAAGATGG
>CAXUOL010000205.1:0-9662 GCA_964252435.1 uncultured Nostoc sp. | reverse complement strand
ATGTAGTTACTAAAATTTACTAAAATTTAGTAACCACCATAAAAGTACCGGAAGAGCCAAAATGTTTGCTCTTTAAGCACACTCTTGTAATCTGGTTTTAAGACGATGTTTGAAAACTGATGATAGGTCAGATTTCATGCCAAACGCTTGACTACAATAGCATCATGGCAAGGTAAATAAACGTCTGAGAGCGTTTTTGACTCAACTGCCTACTTTTCAAACATTCTCTTAAACTGTATTTATAGAGTAGGTAGGAGTCCTACCCCACAAGAATCATCCCTAACAAAAATGACGCAATCGCTCTCATCAAAACATCCGAAGATATCATGAATAATTTATTAAACTTGTAAAAATCGTGTTAATTCAGCATTTATAATCAATCAATAATCATACAGAAAAAAATAGCGAAAAAGCTATCTTTTTCTGTATTTATCAAAAAATAAGTTATTTTCCTTGGGTTGAGGAGATGATGTAATGTTGACTATTTTAGGCTTTTTAGAGTTAGTACAACCAACTATGTAAACTTTTTTATCTGCATTTAATATTTCTGCTATTTTTACAATATCATTCTACATTAGTTTTAAATTTAATGTAAGTGACTTTAAATTACCCATACAGCAGTATATGGCTACAAAAGACTGGTTAGACAAATAAAAAGCTAATAAATATATTTATGAATAGATTAAATCTCAAGACAACTTATCTCAATTCAAGACACGAGTCTTTCCGCTATCAAATGAGCGAAGAGGAAGGAAAAGGTCTTTATGAACTTCTGAGCATCTATTCATCCTATAGTCCTCTTCGCAAGTTAGTTACTTACCTCGGACAAGCAGGTGGAATGCCCATTCATGTGGGTCATAGCGAATTCTATAATGTCGATTTTGTGCTTCAACGGCTTACTGGATTATGGTCTTTTGAGCCTGGAGTTAACCAAAATATAGTTGCTGGAGGAAAGGGAGACAATATAGCGGACATGCTACTGTCCACTGTTTCAGAAACAGTTGAGCGTGAACTTGGAGTCCTTGCTTCCTTTGGAAAAGGAGTTGTTTATGGCAGTTACCAAACGATGTTAGCTCGTGGTTACAACTGCCTTGGACCCAAAGACATTCACCTATTTGCCCCAGAACAATTTGAAAGTGGCGAGCTGCTATACGAGCCTTTCACCGAACAGAGCTTTGTTGGATGGGTAGAGGGCAAAAGGTTGATTGGGGGCGAGAGTACTTGGGTTCCCTATCAACTGATCGCTCCCTTCTATAACCTACGCCGAGATGAAGCATTAATCGGCTATTCCACTACCGCTGGCTTGGCAAGTCACATCAATGAACAAGAAGCTCTTTTTCACGGAATCACAGAGTTGATTGAACGTGATGCGGTAAACATCCGGTGGAAATGTAGGTTGCCACCAGAAGTTATTGAAGTTAATCGGGAACCAGCCATTAAAGGGTTATGCAGATTATTGAATGCAGCAAAGCACTTGCCTAGAGAGTTACACTTGTATCTCCAGACTGTGGACATTCCAGAAATTCCGGTTGTTAGTGTCATGCAATTTTGTCCTTGGCTGAAAAGGTACGGTTATCATGCTGGCGGTGGAGTTAACCTGGATATCGATTGGGCAATGTTTCAGGCTTTAACCGAGTATGGACAGTCGGAGCTAACTCTCCAGAGAGCAATCACTACACCAGAAAGAGAATTTTCTTACTCTGTTGCGAAGTTTTTAGACGTTGCTGAAGATATTCCTATCAACAAGATCAATAATTTTCTCAAAATATTAGTTTATTACAGTTACCCGAAAAATTATCAAAAGTTGGATTGGTATATGAAAGGTAAACCTGTTCTACTTTCGTCTTTGCCTCGCTTTCTTTCAAATTCGACTGAGGAAAGATTTCAGCGTCTCATACAAGTTTTAAAAGAACACCGGATCAATCCAGTTGTTTTTGATTTTACCCTACCACAAATGCAACAAATCCGAGTTATGAAGGTGTTTATTGCCGAACTCGCGCCTCCGCACTTACCATCCCTTCAACTTCTTGGACATCCAAGATATTACGAAATTCCCTACAAGCTTGGATTCACACCTGCTCCACTTCATTTTTCAGAACTGGTGACTGACCCCTTACCTTATCCATAAGCGATGAGAAGTTCTAAAAAAATATTTATTCCCTATTAGTAAGGAGATGAAATTCAATGAAACTAATTATTGAAGTGCCTGTGGAAGAAGACTACGATTCTTTAGATGTGGTGGTATCACCTGTTGCTGCCTGCTGCCATTGCCACTGTCACACTAGCGCAACAGCTTTAATGCCCACTGATGAGATGCCTCAAGATGAAAATAGATCAACTAATACTCTAGCCCTCTTTTATTATCAAAGCGAAAAAAGCAAAATATTTTCAACACGTTAGTGATGCTTGATAGAGAAGGAGTCATTTGAAATGGCAAACCAGGAGAAGAATATGCTGGGTGCTTTCAAAGAGCAATTAATGGTAAATCCTTATTTGACGATTATTTATTGTGGCGATGATGAAGTCGTTATAAAACATAGTTCTCGTTCTCGATTTACTCAGATTATTCGCGATTCTGAGCGAAGTAAATTGCTCGGCAAAATATTGAGAAACGTTGTTTCGCCTACTAGTCTTGAAGCATTACAGGAACACTGTCTTTTTAAGAAAGAAGAACTTGAAGATTTGATAACCTTAGTAGACTATCTCAAACAGGAAGGTGTCCTAATTAATCCAGAAAAGAACTTGATGCAAGTTTATCTGGACACAATTCTGAAAGGCAAAACCCCATTTTCTTCTTTAACAGTTGGAATGATTGGGGTTGGCTACTTGGGATCTCGAATTGCCACTGAATTAGCGCGTCTTGGTATCGGTAAGCTTGTGTTCCTCGATAATCGGCAGGTTGAAAAGGAAACTGTCGATAGTCTGTATTTTAATCTAATACCAAACAGTATTATCAACGGTCGGTATTACACCCAATGTACTCAAGAAGACCTCAAAGCAAGGGGGTTTACAGAGGTTGAAATCATTACAGCAGAGGTTAATGATGCAACTGCTCTCAAAAAGTGCGCGATGGAGGTTGATTTTTTAGTTGCCAGTTTGGAGGTTTTTTCGTCAAATACCTTGCATACGATTAATGCTGTAGCAATTGAAACTGAAAAACCCTGGATTTCTATCTATACAGATGGTAGTGAAGCGGTCATTGGTCCTATCTATGTACCTGGTCAAACATGCTGCTACAACGAGTTTGAGATCCAGCAGGAAGCAACTCTGAGGGAGATGAAGGATAGCTATCTTCTGTATAAGGAAGCTCTGAATGAAGGAAAAATGGACTACTCTCATTTCGTAATTCCGCCTTACCTATCGATGGCAAGTGGTCTAGCATCAACAGGAATAATGCATTTTCTTTTGTCTGGGCGATCATTTCTAGTGGAACGTTGTCATCGCATTGATTTTGAGCGGTTGTCAGTCGATTACGGACAAGTGTTGCGGTTGCCACGTTGTCCAGCGTGTAGTTCGCAGCGACCTGCCTATCGACACCTCTTCATGTAATTACCAAGATGCAAAAGAAATCTAAGAAATCTACAGGATTGCCACGCCAGAGATTACCCCGTGAGAGAATGCTTTGGGAAGAAACAATTATTCCTTCTCCAAACAGTATCAATCTTGAGCAAACTGTTGAATCGGAGTTTCTCCATCGGTTTGATGCCGGAAAACCTCATGTGGCAGAAATGTTTCATGAAAACTCCAAACTGACTCCTTATTCTACCTTAAGGATTCCAGAGGATGATCAAAAACTAGAAGAAGTACGAACCTGGTATTTCTCTACAGCCTATGCAGTAAAAGACAAAGATATCGACCCAAAAAAAACACAGGATTTGCGGATCAATATTAAAGATTTGCCAGAGTTTCTTGTATGTCTTTTGGAAACGTTTAGGCAGTCTGAGACTATGACAAATTTACTTTATGGCTTGGATCTATGCCTGTTGTATGACCAAAAATTATATAAATTGCTTGCTGGGACAGATTATCTCTGGTTAGATAGAGAGTATAGCAATATTGAGATTGAGAAAGTAAAAGCAGCTATTTTAGGCGTTCATCAAGCCATACTTACTAAAACTACAGCTTTGATTTTTATAGTAGGATGTCCGTGGCGATATATGATGCTTTTTGGACCTCGTGGTTATCGCCACACACTTATTGATACTGGGCGTTTACTTGCTTATTTGGAAAATAAAGCAACAGCTAATAAATTGCATTTTACAATTGCCCAAAACTTCTATGACGTGCAAGTTGATCGTTTTTTGTTTATCGATGGTGTAGAACGCAGCGCTCTTGCTATCCTAGCTCTAGAAGGAGAAGAATCGTGAACACAATATACAACAACTTAGCTGTTCAGATTTCTGAAGATTTGCTAGCCGAATTAGAGGATCTTGATCCCGCAGAACAGGCAATCACAGCTTGGCTACTAAAGAAAGCAAAATATCACGATGAGAAGCGTATTCCAATTAACGAACTCTCGATCATTACTGAGATGCTAAAATTGGATTTAGAGCGCGACAGTGATTTTTTTAAAAATCAACAGAACATAGAGCTTACTAAAGTGCCATCGGGCATTAAATCATATCCTAATTGTCAAAAAATCCCTCTTAGTACTGATTATTTGCCTTTGGATTACTCTATTCACGATGTCTTAACAGCGAGGGCTTCACGACGCAACTATTCAAGAGAGGCTTTAACCTTACGTGAGTTAAGTACATTACTTCACTATTCCAACGGCATCCGGGGGCGAAGTTCTGCATATAACAATAAGAATTTTCCCGTACGATTTGCCCCCTCTTCTGGTGGTTTACAGTCAGTGGAAATATACTTGGCGGTCAATGCAGTGGAAAATCTAGATAAAGGGCTTTACCATTACAATCCGGATAACAACTGTTTAGAAATCTTAGAAAAGGGAATTTTCAGAAGAAAAGTGATCCAGTGTTCCCTTTTTCTAGAATGGCTCGACGCAGCCAGCGTTATTATTTTTCTCACAAGTGACATTAACAGATTGTTCTGGAAGTATGGTAGACGAGCCTATCGATGGGTTCATGTAGACGCAGGAATTGTAGCGGAGAATCTACACTGCTTAGCTACTGCCCTCGAACTTCCGTCATGTATGGTGGCAGGTTACATTGACGATGCGATAAATGACCTTTTACAAATTGACGGGAGCAACGAGTTTATAGTCTTGCTGACTGCGATCGGAGGAAAGCCCTCCCATTGAAAATCTCTTCCTAATTATGGGAAGGTGATTACAAATAGAATAACAACCTCAGTAAATTGAACAGGAGGATAGGATGTCTGATTATGAAGTTGTACTCAAAAAAGTTGAACCAATAAAAGCTGCGTGCAAACGAGAAATATTACCAAATTATTATGCTATGGGGCAGCTTTTCCAGAATTTTAATGCCTCCTTAAGGACACAGGCAAGACTTCAAGAGAGCGTAAGTAGTTACAGTATTGGGATTTGGCACGAAAATGACTACAAAGAGTCTGATCTAAATGCTGAAATTGCGATACCCATTGATGATAATAGTTTCAATGATCGTAATTTTGCTGCCAGCATTGAGGGTATGCAGGTCTACGAATTACCAAGTGTTGAAACAATGGCTTGCGTAGTTCATCGCGGTAGTTACAATACCATTAATAATGCGTATATTGCTTTAAAGGAATGGATTTTCACCAACGGCTATCAGATTATAGGTCCGGCCCGTGATGTTTATATTATTGGTGGGCCAGACTCGTACGATGAGTCATTTGTAACCGAGGTGCAGTTTCCCGTTCAGAAAGCGGATGTGAGCTACGCGCGCGAGTAGCATTGGATTGACAATTGGTGTGCTTTCCGCAATGAGCATTTCTGATATCTGTGTCTGCCGCTGCCTGCAACAATCTGGGTGGCTCAACGAGTGGATTTTTGGCAGTGGCAGACACCGCAAGGATTGAGCGAAGCGGTTAAGAGTTACACCATCACCTAGAGCGAGATTCCTTTACTCTGTCTTCTTTCTTGTCGCTCTGCCTCTTCTATTATTTGTTGCAATACACGGTCTGCTTCTTGCCAAAAGTCGAGGTCAAGAGAGTCTACTTCTCCGATATTAATCGGTGAATACTCAAGCTCACCTGACTGGTTTCGGTTGACTGCCACTCGAAAAATCTCACCTCGTTCATCATGGGTAAATACCAGTTCTCTACCCCAATACGGTTCAGTTAAGGCTAAAATTCTTTGCTAAAGTCAATTTTTTTAACGAACCGCTAAGGACGCCAAGGACGCAAAGAGAAGAAAGAAATGCTTAACTGAACTGTATTGTTCTCTACCCTGTTTTTCTAGAGTTGCACGTTTGAATCTCAGGCTATTATCACCAGTTTCTCTTAACTGCCAGTTGATTAATTTAACAGCAATAGGCACAGCCATCGCTAAGAATTTTGACTCTTGACGCTGCTTTTCTGTGAGTGACTGTTCTGGTTCTGACTTTTGAGTTACCAGTTGGGGTAAAAGTAGCGAAGCTGTCACCAGCCGCCACGTAATGCCTGAAAAGCTTGTATAGAGAGCATTTCAGAAAAAAAGTTGATGATATTGGTAACTCATTGAAATTCTCGTAACCTTTGATTAACTTCATTGAGGTCGAAGGAATCTGGATTAAAGTTTTCACCTACCCACTCCATCCTCTCTTCATATTCTGGGTGCGACGGGTCACTAATGATTTCCAGTAACTCTGCATAGCCCCAAGAACCACCACAATCTTCAGGAGGACAAGCACGCTTCCCAGTGATGCATACAGGATAATTCGTATCAGGAGTTGATGGTAGTTCTTTTTCTACCAAAATTTCGTGTTCCCAGCTATCCCCAAAATCATAAGTGTAGAAGAATTTGGACTTCTCGCCCTTAACCACCTGACTTAGCTTTACAGTCTTTTCTGAACGCACATTAAACTCAGGTTGAGGTTGACCATAATCAATGCCAGCAATCGTCCATGAATGCATATGATAGTTATCCCAGCCCATTACCTCTTGCACAATTAGATGTAGCTGTTCAAGCGTCGTTGAACTTAATACCTGTATCCTTCTCCAAATAGGGGGTCGAATGTTCTTGAGGGTAATTTTGAGTTGGTAAACAGTTTGATTACTTGCAGATTTTTTTGAAGCCATAGTTGGTTGCTCAATATCAGGTATTAAATTTGCGCTATTAATTGCCGCATTTGACTCAAGTCGATGTCGTTTGACAATATCTAAGACCGAATGGCACTAAGATAACGCCAAATCCATTGTTTATAAGGCTTTTGGGTGTGGGGTGTGGGGTGTAGGGTGTAATGACGAAGAAAATTATGAATGTTCACACTTTGTTTCTAATTTTTTTGATTTTTTCCTACACCCAACACCCAACCCCCAACACCCTGCCCTGACGAGGTTACGTCTTTTCTTAGTGCCATTCCCATCTGGGCTAAAGCTAACACTGAAGATACTACCTGTATGTCCACTTAATACTTTGCGCTCTCTCCCATTCAGATCCCAAAGTCTAATAGTTTCATCATCACTTGTAGTCGCAATTATCTTTCCATCTGGGCTAAAGCTAACACTATTGACACTTCCTGTATGCCCTGTGAGAGTAACCAGTTCCTGTCCACTCAAAGTCCATAATTTGATTGTTTTGTCGGCACTGGCAGTCGCAATTATCTTTCCATCCGGGCAACACCATTGACACTTCCTGTATGCCCTGTGAGAGTAACCAGTTCCTGTCCACTCAAAGTCCATAATTTGATTGTTTTGTCGGCACTGGCAGTCGCAATTATCTTTCCATCCGGGCTAAAGCTGACACTATTGATGCTATTGCTGTGCCGTCTAAAAGCACGAAGTCCCTCCTCCTCTATTTGCCAAAGCCTAATTGTTTTATCTGCACTAGCGGAGGCAATTAAATGCTCATCGGGGCTTAAGACAGCACTAATTACGCCCTCTGTATGTCCTATCAGAGTTTTTAGAGGTAGTCCCTTCAGACTCCAAAGCCTAACAGTTTTATCTTCACTGGCAGTAACAATTACTCTTCCATCTCGGCTAAAATTAGCGTTTTTGATACTTGCTCTATGTTCAATAGAGTGAATTAGCTTTAACTCCAGTCCATTTACATCCCATAGTTTGACCGTTTTGTCATCGCTAGCTGTAATGATTGTTTTTCCATCTGGACTAAATCTAGCGCTATTAATTCCAAGCTTGTGTCCTTTAAAGGTCTTTAATTCCTGTCCATTCAGCTTCCAAAGTTTAGCTGTTGCATCATCGCCAGCCGTAATCACCATTTTATTATCTGGACTAAAACTGATGCTATTTACCTGTCCTTTGTGTTGAAAGGTCTGTACCTCCTTCCCATCTAAAGTCCAAAGTTTGGCTGTTCCATCAGCGCTCGCCGTGCCAATTATTTTGCCATCCGGGCTAAAGCTAACTCCAATAACACTGCCTCTGTGTCCTGTGAAAGTTTTGATCTCTTTCCCGTCCAAAGTCCAAAGTTTTATTGTTTTATCTGCGCTAGCAGAAGCAAGTATCTTTCCGTCTGGGCTAAAGTTAATACTGGTAACTCGATCTGTGTGACCATTTAGCTGATTGCGCTCCATAACATTAGCAAGCGCCTGCTGCAAAGCTGCTGAGACTTTAATTTGAGTATCGATACTTGTATGGCTGAAGGTCAAAGGCTGTAATGATCTTAAACTCTCTATCAAAGCTTGCCAATCTTGACCAAGATTATGAAGAGCTACTGAATAATTGCTTAAGGAATTGATTTGGCTCTCTTGAATGGTTTCTGCTTCGTGAGGTCTGATCTCAGCCTTTTTATATTGCTCAAAAGCAACTAATCCTAATCCCACTGCAACAACAAAACCGCTCACTGCAATAATTACGGCAGAAGTGATCTGTTTACGTGCTTTTTTTTGACGCTCGATCTCAGTTTCCTGTCGTGTGGCCTCAGCTTTACGGCTATCGTTGATGTACTCTCTGTGTGAGTGGGTTATTTTTGGCTCTTTCTCAGCGTTCTGTGTCAACCATTGAATAGCTGATTCTAATTCACTACCACGCAGCAATAAGTCGTAACTTCGGACTTTACTCTCCCATTCAATCGCTCGAACTAACAACCGCGTGTGAGTTTTAACATGATCGAGATCGGTATTAAGCGCCTCCAATAGAGAGAGAAACTCAGCTTCAAAGCCATTCTTGTCAAATCTAGATGGATTCAAAGGTCTCAATGCTGCATGTATTGAGTTAAAATTTTCAGGTCTCTCGCATATAATTGGCACTAATCGTTTTCTGCATTGAATTGCATACTCTATCTCTTCGCTGCAAGCACTTGAGCTAACAGAGTTAGGGCTAACAATAAAGACAAAATTATCAGATCCTTCGATTCCGGCTCGCATCTCATGCCGCCAATCAGATGTCAAGGGAATGTTTTTATAATCTACCCAAACTTCCTTATTTGCTCTTTGAAAGCTTTCTTCAAGTTTCCTGACAAAATCTATATCTTTACGGGAGTAAGAAATAAATATATCTTTGTAATAACTCAAAGCTTGCAACATTTATAGCTATCAAAATATAAAACTGGTTCTTCCGGTACTTTTATGGTGGTTACTAAATTTTAGTAAATTTTAGTAACT
>CAXUOL010000204.1:2384-9728 GCA_964252435.1 uncultured Nostoc sp. | reverse complement strand
TCTGTTCTTTTCTGTCCATTTGATTCCCAACTCGACTTGTGTATACACGGTAGCCGTATGTATTGGGGAGGGAACAAGATTTCTTATTTCCCCCCTTTCCAAGGGGGGATTAAGGGGGGTAGTTCAACTTGTGTATACACAGTAGCCAATACATCGGGGGGATTAAGGGGGGTGATTAAAATTACAGCCAACCACTTTTCAAACAACCTCTAATCTAGAGATGGCAAAATGGCTAAAGATGTTTTCCATCAACAGGTAAAAAAAGCATTAATCAAAGATGGGTGGATAATTACTCACGACCCTTTTACAATTCGTGTTAGTGAAGCGATTAAACTACAAATAGACTTAGCAGCTGAAAATGCCATTGCTGCAGAACGGAATACAGAAAAAATAGCTGTTGAAATCAAGAGTTTTATTGCAGATTCAGATATCAGCGAATTTCATACTGCACTCGGACAATATTTGAATTACTGCCAAGCTATTGAAGAGAAAGAAGCAGATAGAGTGCTTTATTTAGCCGTTCCGATCGAAACATATCAAGACTTTTTCCAACTTTCTTTTGTCCAACGCACCCTTCATCGTTACCAAATTAAGTTAATAATTTACGACCCAATACGTGAGGAAATTCGGCTATGGATAAAATAGAACGCTATCGACAATTTATCAAACAAATTCTGAGTGAACATCAACAAATCACGTCTAATACCGATACTGTCAAATCACAATTAATTTTAGACAACGAAAACAACCATTATCAACTAGCTTACGTTGGCTGGCAAGGAGATAAGCGGGTGTTTGGCCCGGTTATGCATTTTGATATTCAAGATGGGAAAATATGGATACAGTATAACGGTACAGAAGAGTCTGTTGCTGAACGATTGGTTAAATTAGGTGTACCCCCTTCTGATATTGTTATTGGGTTCCATTCTCCTTTTAAGCGTCAGTTTACCTCTTATGCTGTCGAGTGAACTTCAACTCAAGTAATGAATACATGAATATTGAACAAGTAGTAAATAGAAAAGCGATCGCTCTAAATCCTCGACTTCTTAAACAAGTTGGGGATCGTTAGGAAGCTTGCTCAATTGTCTTCCAAATCTACTAGCGAACTCCAACAAAACCAGCTTGCTCAATTGCCTTTTGTCCTTGGTCAGTTAATAAAAGATTGGCATAAGCATTTCCAATCTGCTGTTCTGGGCCTTTGTTCTGCTTAATAATCACAAACAAATTAGCAATCTTCGGATAGCTGCCATTTTTGATCGCCTGAGTATTTAGCTGGTTGCGCTGACGTGGACACTGTTCAGGCGGAACCATCGGCTCCCGATAGGGGGGAATTAGCTGACCGGAAGTGCTACCCAATCGCAAAGCCTTCACGCTACATTGAAAGACTACTGAACGGGCAGAAGCGTAGTACACACCACCAGGGGTTTTACTGAGTTGGCGCACTGCCTCCGTAGCAGAGTAGACATATTGCACATTAGAGCCAAGTGCTTGCCCCTTTAAGTCGCTGTTACTAGGAAATATTACTGTATCTGCATCCTCTGGTCGTTGAGAAAAAGCTGTGATGGGTAGATTTGGTCCACCGACTTGATTCCAGTTAGTAATTTTCCCCAAATAAATTTGCTGCAATTGGTCAACAGTTAAACCCGATACATTGAGTGATGGGTTGACTACCACTGCTATCCCATCCCTACCCACCAGACGTTGCTCAAGGGTGAAGCCTCGCTCTTTTGCCGTAGCTTGTTCTTCATCTGTAAGGGAACGGGAGGACTGAGCAAAGTCGAGTTTCCCATCAAGCAACATCCGAATGCCGGAGCTAGAACCAGGACTATCATCAACAGGGTTTACGTAACGTAATTGTAGTTCAGAGCGAGCGTTCTGGATCTGAGAATCTACCAATTGCCGGATAGATGCCCAAGCGGTACTACCTCCATAGTTAAATGAGGCAGTGGGAACATCAGCAACTGTCTGAAAAGTTGATTCTTTCTTATTAGAAACATTATTAGAGACGCTCTTGCCATTTTGAGCAGAGGAAGAGTTAACACTGTTGCGGGACAATAAATTTGGCTTCAATAACCACCAAAGTAATCCGCCAATAACTATAAGTGTGAGAACTTTACCAATAATCAAACCCCTGAGAAAGAGGGATATTTCGCTGTTAATTAAAGCTTTTCTTTGATTTGTATTGTCCATATTTTTTTTAAATTTTGTTTATTGTATTTATCTTACAGGAATATCTAAGTATTTATCCTACAGTAATCTTTATATATTTCAATTTAAAGTAAATCTCTAATAGCTAGTTAATAAGCAGCTTTCTGATTGCTGCTAAATGATTAACTTTTTCTAGTGAAATTAAATTTACTATTTGGTAGTTTTTGCAATGGTGCAATTGCTTTAACTGATTCTTTTGTTAGGTGCTGATTTAGCTAGTAGACTATTTGTATTAGTTAATGGGAACTCAACAAATCTTTCTAAAAAACTCTTTAGTGGAGTAGGTTGATTTGGAAGCGATGTCCCCGTATTAATAAATGTATAAATTAAAACTATTACTATCAAACTGGTGGTTGCACCAAGACCGATACCCAGCAGTAAAATAAAGTTTCTATAAGTTAGCAAATAGCTATCATCAGCCTTGTGGTTAATGTCAGCAGATTGTGAAGAATGTGACAACGCTACATCATTAAGTGCTTGTAAAGCTTCTGTGGCAGACTGATAACGCTGGGTGTAGCGATCGCGAACCATTGTATCTAAAATATTTGCCAGAGCGTCACTTACCTGTGCCTTGTCGCGCCAGATAACTTCTCCAGTATTCGGATCTTCTGGTAGTTGCTCAGGTATTAAACCTGTTAAAGCTTGAATGCCAATCATCCCTACGGCATAAATATCGCTGCAAAGTTTTGGCTTTCCCTTAGCCTGTTCGCTTGGCATATAACCAGGAGTCCCGACAGCAATTGTTAAGCCTACTCCCAAAGCACCAATTTTCTTAATACTCCCAAAGTCAATTAGCACAATCTTCCGATCGGACGACCGCCGCATTAAGTTTTGAGGCTTAATATCTCGGTGAACAATATCGTGTTGGTGGACGAAAGCTAATACTTCTAGGATGTCTTTTAATAAATTTAAGACTGTATTCTCGTTCAGACACTGACCTGGGACAATTTCTTGAGTCAATGCATGACCGTCAATATATTCCTGAACTAAATAGAAATCCCCATCTTCATCAAAATGGGCAAACAGTCTCGGAATTTGCTCGTGGTCGTTGCCTAGCTGGTATAAAACTTCTGCTTCCCGAGCGAATAGCTTTTTAGCGATCGGTAGAATAACAGGGTTGGAATCTTTTGGGTGGAAATGTTTGACGACACAATGAGGTTGTCCTGGTAAATCCAAGTCAATAGCTAAGTAGGTATCACCAGATCCTCCGCTTCCTAATTTTTTGATAATCTCAAAGCGGTTCCGAAGTGTTTTTCTGTTGAGAGAGTATCGATGTCCGTTACGTATAGCACCCCCTAATAAGTAAGTATTATCAGATTCTCCCTTTCCCATCACTTTGACAGTCTCAAAGCGACTTCGGAGTGTTTTTCTGACTAGAGGGTTCTGGCTCATGTGGCGTATACTACTTGTTAATTTACTGACCATTCAGAGCTTGGGTGAGGTTAGGAATCGCTGCTGATGATTTGCTGGTATTTGAGTCAGTCAGCCGATTGGGCAACCTGTGCTTTGGATACTTTTGGTGCTTAGTTGGTTGATTGCTTTGTTTAATACCCTTATAAGTATCTTAATACAAAATTAATTTATGAAATACTTCTGTAATCTTATCACTTAAGTAAATTTAACACTAGTTCACAGGATTTAAACTGTGGGCAAAGGATAATATTTATGAGTCAGGATGTTTATTTCTTTTAACCGTTAAGTCTGATTACTGATAAAACCTTGAACAGTGATATTTAAAGGCACAAATACCACTTACAGTGTTCGCCACAATTTTGTTGTCAGATTTTAGTCGTTACTAACTGCGATCGCGTTGTCAGATCAATGTGAGTTCAACAAAAAAACTAAAAAAGATCGGGTAAGTTCTTGAGGTAAATATCGAGTGATGATTTTTGAGGAAAATTAGGTGTAACGTTTCAATCACTCACACATTTTACGATCGCGATCTACTGATAATTCTGGCAAATCTATAATACCTATTCGCTTCCACGAAATACCACAATTAATATCTGATACCAATTGTTAAAAAAGAATCCACCCTTACCCTACCTTTAGCAAGGTGAGAGTGCGCATCGGTGCGGGTTGGGTTATCTGTCGTAAACGTTTTTTGAATTGGTACAAGCTACTTAAACGAGAAAGCAAAATTGCGAATTACAATGCTTACAATCTTTCGGAGAACTTCAAGTTTCCACTTTTATGACAGAAGAAATATTAGGACTGCATTTCCTTAAATTAAATTCGCATCAATTTGCGAACTTTCTTTATTTATTGGTTTACTCAGTCCTTGGGATATTAATTTACAGTATATTAGCTGGTTATTCAATACTTTCTCCAAAACATCCTACTTTTCCGACCTTTCCCACCTTTTACCGAAGAAAAGCAGAGGGCAGTCCCGATGAAAAAATTTCACCGGGACTGCCTCCTTAATTGACTCGCATTTATATCACTTGCGATAACTTAGTTGCATCTAGCAAAAGTAATAGTGCGAATAGTCTACGCTGGTTTTAATATATTTTTTATTTAACTTTTTTAGATAAACGATAAATATATGTTATCTATAACCTTTGTAGAGACGTAACAGTGCTGAGTCTCTACAATCTTTTTCACTGATATTTTTATTCTGTTAATTAAAAAAGCCCCCTAGTGGGGGCTTATTAAGTTGTCCGCGTGGATTGAACAACTAATTAATTAATACTCACAGTAGATAAAGTAATCCGAACAAAATAATCCAAATCACGTCAACGAAGTGCCAGTAGATTTCGGCTGCTTCAATACCAAAGTGCTTTTCGTTACTATAGTGACCCGGAAGGCGCGATCGCCACAACACAGCAACAATTGCCAAAACGCCGATAGTAACGTGCAATCCGTGGAAACCAGTCAAAACGTAAAATGCACTGGCAAATAAATTGGTAGTTAAACCAAATTCTAAATGGGTATATTCATATACTTGACCCACCAAGAAGATAGCACCCATTGCAGCCGTAATTGCTAACCAGATTTGCGCACCCCGCGCATCATTCTTTTTAATCGCAGTATCGGCATTGTGCATGACAAAACTACTAGAAATTAGATTGATGGTGTTGACTCCAGGTAGCAATAGTTCTAACTCTGGAGTACCTGCTGGAGGCCATGCAGGTAAAGTAGCACGGAAAGCCAAATAGGCTCCGAACAACCCCATAAAAATCATCCCTTCAGCAATCAGGAAGACAATTAGCCCAAACATACGATGGTCAGGATGTTCTTCATGATGACCTACGGACGCTTGTGCCGCGTGATGATGATTCAGTTCGGTTTTAGCTGGGTCAATAGTTTGACTTTGCATGAATTTTGATAAGTGAGGAATGAGGAGTTAAAAGTTAGGAGTTAGAAGTTAGGAGTTAGAAGTTAGGAGTTAGCAATTGTTATAACTCATAACTCTTCACTCATAACTCCTAACTCTATTTCCGGTCTTCGGGATTGGCAGCAACCGCTGGGTCGGGTTCTGCTCTTAATACTGAGTTTGGGCCGCCAGACAGGACTGGATTGGGATCAGACAAAGGTACATCTTCGTTAGCCCTTTCCAAACCGTAGTCGTAGGGGCCTGTAGCCAGTACTGGGGTTTGATCAAAATTCTCGATCGCTGGCGGTGAGGTTGTCATCCACTCTAAGGTAAGTGCCCTCCAAGGATTATTGGCAGCTTTCTCACCATACAACCAACTCCAAATCGCATTGATAATGAAGGGGAATGTCGAAACTGCTAGTATGTAAGCGCCATAAGTACAGATTTCGTTGATAAAGGTAAATTTGGGGTCATACTGGGCGACACGGCGGTTCATGCCCATTAATCCCAACTTGTGCATTGGTAAGAAGGTCATGTTTAGACCAACTATTGTTAAAGCAAAGTGAACCTTACCCCAAAATTCGTTCAGCATCCGTCCCGTCATTTTCGGGAACCAATGGTAAATCGCCGCATAAATGCCGAGAACACTACCACCAAATAGGACATAGTGCAAGTGTGCAACTACAAAATAGGTGTCGTGAACGTGAATATCAAAGGGCACTGCTGCCAACATCACGCCACTGATCCCACCAATTACAAAGGTACCGACAAAGCCCATTGCAAACAGCATGGCACTGTTAAGCCGGATTTTTCCACCCCACATAGTTGCTAACCAACTGAAAATTTTAATTCCCGTGGGTACGGCAATGATCATGGTGGTAATCATAAAGAACATCCGCAACCAACCGGGGATACCGCTGGTAAACATGTGGTGTGCCCAAACAATTAGCCCCAAAAAGCTAATGGCTAGAGATGAATAAGCGATCGCTTTATAGCCAAAAATCGGCTTGCGGGAATGCACCGGGATAATTTCTGAAATTGCCCCAAAGAAGGGCAAAATCATGATGTAAACCGCAGGGTGGGAATAAAACCAGAACATGTGCTGGTATACTACTGGGTCGCCACCGCCAGTTGGGTTAAAAAATGTCGTTCCTGCCAATAAGTCAAAAGCCAGCAGAATTAGACCTGCTGCTAACACTGGCGTAGATACCAAAGTCAGCGCCGAGGTAGCAAACATTGCCCAGCAAAACAAGGGCATTTGATGAACCCCCATACCGGGGATACGCATCCTGAGCAATGTGACAAGGAAATTGATTGCCCCTAGAATCGATGACGTACCTAGTAAGAGAACGCTCATAATCCAAATTCCCTCACCTACTTGACCTGTTACCAAGCTCAGGGGAGGGTAAGAAGTCCAACCCGCATCCGGTGCATCGCCTACCACTAAACTAGCGATCAACAATAAGCCCGCAGGGGGAATCATCCAAAAGGCAACAGCATTCAAGCGCGGAAATGCCATATCCTTTGCCCCAATCATCAAGGGAATAAGGAAGTTAGCAAAACCCGCACCAGCTGGCACGATCCACAAGAAAATCATGATTGTGGCGTGCAGCGTAAATAAGCTGTTGTAGACTTCAGGAGTAACGAAATCGACTTCTGGGGTTCGCAGTTCTGTACGAACCAAGTCAGCCATCACGCCACCGATACAGTAAAAAATGAATGTAGTGACTAGGTATTGAATCCCAATCACCTTATGGTCGGTGTTGAAACTAAAATAGTCTTGCCATTTTCTGATCTCTGGCTCCTCAACAAGAGCAGGG
>CAXUOL010000204.1:0-2284 GCA_964252435.1 uncultured Nostoc sp. | reverse complement strand
GTTAACAGCAACGGCTTGATTTAGTGTTTCTTTGCTGGCAACTAGCTGTTCTTGCACCCATTTATCAAAGGCTTCTTCTGGCTCAACGACTACTGTTGCTCTCATTGCACCGTGGTAGGGACCACAAAGTTCAGCACAGATTAGGGTATAATCGCCTGCTTTTTTGGGGGTGAAGCGAATCTCGCTTTGCCTACCGGGGATCGCATCTTGTTTCAGGCGGAACTCTGGCACCCAGAAGGCGTGGATGACATCATTGGCTGTCATATTGATTTCTACTTCTCGCCCGATGGGGACGTGCATTTCACCTGTAGTTATACCAGTTTCAGGATAGGTGAAAAGCCAAGCATATTGTAGACCAGTGACATTGACCTGTAATCCTGCTGGTTTGTTTGCTTTATCAGGAGTACCCCCAATTGTCGGAGCAACACTACCGACACCTGGGGCATTCCGCAGTTGGGGAATTTGGTCAGTATTACGAACTTCTGCCGTAGCTGGGTCTTGCATTGCCTGATTAGATTTTTCTTGATTGAGGTTCGGTTCAGTGTTGGGAGGAGTATCGCTTAAAGTTGCGGCTATTGCAGTCCCATGACCTGGCATTTTCATCGACTCCTGATTCATCGGTGCTTCATGGATAGCATGGGGATCAAAGCCACCGATTTCGTTGTAGACATCAAAACTGTAAACAGAAATACCGATAACGATAATTGCTGGGATCGCCGTCCAGAGAATTTCTAGAGGTACATTGCCCTCAACTGGTGGGCCGTCTTCATTGTCACCTGCACGCTGACGGTATTTAAATGCAGAGTAAATTAAAACACCTTCAACGATTAGGAATATACCTGTAGAAACGATCATCATCGCGTTGAACAGACCATCCACTAAGACGGCTTCATCCGTGGCTGCTGCTGGCAACAGACCGTGATTTTGACCGTACCAAAGGCTGGCGAGCGTTAGCACGATGCCAATGAGTAATGTCCAGATTGAACTTGGAATCTTCACGGCTTACTTAATTGAATTTACTACGTTATCTTAAAGCTGCTCACTTACTAAGGTAGTCTAGGCTGTCGGACATGGGGGACAAAGGTCTGAAATTTTTATTAATTTTTTTGGCTATTTCACTAATTTTGAGTATGAGTTTACTATCATACAACGCCAAAAATAAATGCAAATCAGTGAAAAAATTTAAGGAAGAATTTAGAATGCTTAAGTTAATTGTGATTAATCATTTTTGACATCTTGAAAAATACCTAAAGCTTCAGGCAAAACCTTGCTGGAGTGATTCAAAGTATAAGTGAGTGCTGATCTATAAACCCATAGCCTATACGCTAGGGTGGAGATGCGACACCAAAAGAAAATTGAAAATTTTAAGAGATCCACCAAGAGCGGGCAGAAGGTATCCTTCATGAGCGAATTTGTCCTAGAACAACAAAATGAAGCGGCGCTTCAGCAGCAAAAGCCCAAGGAAATGATTCGGCGCTTGGTGTGGAAAATGTGCATAGCCACCTTAATTTTGATGGCCATAGGCAGTGCCACCCGCGTCATGAATGCTGGGCTTGCTTGCCCAGACTGGCCCTTATGCTATGGCGAACTCGTGCCAGCCAAGCAAATGAATCTCCAAGTGTTTTTGGAGTGGTTTCACAGATTGGATGCAGCTTTAATTGGTGTAAGCGCGATCGCACTTTTCGGTTTGTCCTGGTGGCGTCGTCGTTTCTTACCCTCTTGGCTGCCTTGGGCATCCACATTCGCCCTATTTCTAATCGTCTTCCAAGGTATCTTAGGGGGACTCACCGTTACCGAACTGTTGCGGTTTGATATCGTTACCGCCCATTTAGGAACGGCGCTGTTATTTTTTAGCACCCTCCTGATTATCGGCACAGCACTCACACCCTATCAGGGGAATGGAACCGTTGGTAAATTGCCTTGGGTCGGTTTAACTGCTGCTATTCTAATTTACCTGCAAAGTTTGCTAGGCGCTTTGGTAGGCTCTCGCTGGGCGCTACACCAATGCCTCGGCGGTTCTCAACTTTGTACTGTAATGTACAGCCATATTGCTGGTTTGGTGCCGCCAACAGTGGCAACCTTGGCAATAGTATTTATCTGTTGGCGGACACCAGCACTACATCCAGCCCTGCGGCGACTGGCAAATATGGCTGGTGGATTGTTAATCTTACAAATCTTGTTGGGAGTCGCCACTTTCAAATTACATCTCCAAGTCGAGCCTCTCACAGTCTCTCATCAAGCTATAGGAGCTACTTTGCTGGGTACTTTGGTGGTTTTCACAGTT
>CAXUOL010000203.1:0-9745 GCA_964252435.1 uncultured Nostoc sp. | reverse complement strand
CTTTGCAAACTACAGCAGGAAGAATGATTTTTGCCAAACCCCAAGCTTCAGCATTGGCGTGAAACAATGGGATGTTTGTTCAATTCGAGCGACACTTGGTAATCGGTGCAGTCAAACTGCACCGATTATTTATTGATTGGACTCACGAGACTCACTTGCCTGTAAATACTGTAACTGCTCAATTGATAACCCTGTGACTCTGCCGATTTGTTCTAATGGCATACCAGTACTAAATAGATTTCTTGCGACTTCGAGTAACGCTTCAGCCTTGCCTTCAGCCTTACCTTCAGCCTTACCTTCAGCCTTACCTTCAGCCTTGCCTTCAGCCTTGCCTTCAGCCTTGCCTTCTTGTAGAATGTCTTGATAAATCGCTGACTCGCGCATAATGTCTGACCTCAAAACTCGTTTAATAACCTCTTTATCTAATACTAAACCAGCTAAAATCGCTGTAGAAGCAGCAATATTACTTTGAGTTCTTGATTCTGTAATACCGTTAATTTCCCGTGCCACTTCGTTAAGTATGACTTCTGGCTCGATTGTACTGCTTAACACCGCCAAAGGTAAAAGTCCAGGTGTTCTCAAAAATACTTCAGTTGGTTGTTCCCAAAGTCTGATAACTGTAAATTCATGTCGTGTGCCAGGAATTGTAAATGTATTTTGTTGCACCAAATTTGAATTTGTCTGCTTGAGATAAATTACGACTTGATGCATTGCTTTGTCTGGAAAGCGGCGATATGCTCGTAATCGATAGTCAATCATCCGAAAAGGAATTTCTGGATCAACTTGGGTTTGAAATTCCAAATGCAATATGCTTTGCTCCGACTGCAACAGAATTAGAGCATCAGCCCGAATCGGTTCGAGAGATAATTCTTTTGGACTTAATTCTGTTAAATTAATAGATTCGCCTAATAACCATGTAGCGAAATCACTAGAGAAGTTCTCAACTAAGAATTTGCAGATATTGTCAAACATTTGAATTAGTGTAGTTGGTGCAGATGGGTTCGCATGATGCTAGGAACCTATCTAACACATTGCCTGTATGTTGTTTCCGACTATATGTCCATAATTCCATCAAACTAAAGTCTGCGGCTACACAAACAAAGCTATAGATTAGCAGGTTAATTATTTTATGGTCATTTATATAAACATCATATAACTAAAAGTGACTTTTGTTTTAGGGCTGATTTGTTAATTGTGTACATACCTTATTTAGCAGCGGCGTTTTTTTAGAACTGATAAAGCTTGAAGGTGTTAAGGATGCAAAAGTGCTAATCCCGAAATATACGGTTGCAGTATTGATTATTCCTATACCAAAATCTGCAAACGATCTTGATGTGGTAGACGACTACGAGCAGCTACTATATATTTTGTAAATTGGACAGGATGCTTAACATACAATAATAGTGCTATACCTTTGTAGTTAAAAATTTTAATAAACCACGAAGGCTTAAAAAAAATCACAAAGCCGACTTTTGCAACACAACCGTATTTGATGGCTAAATCAATTGTTTCAACAAAACGGCTCGGCAGCCAGTTAATCCATTGGTTGCTTGAAGAAAACCGACAAGAAAAAAAAGGGCCTTACCGCAAAGAAGAAGCACATCGCCAGCATTCTTGGTGGCAAGTGATGTGCTTGACTGGGGTAGATTATTTCTCAACCCTTGGCTATCAACCAGGGATTGCAGCACTGGCGGCTGGCGCTCTTTCTCCTATAGCTACCCTGATTCTAGTTTTGCTGACGCTCTTTGGAGCTTTGCCAATTTATCGGCGCATTGCTGCCGAAAGCCCTCATGGTGAAGGGTCGATCGCAATGTTAGAGCGTTTACTCCCGTGGTGGCAAGGCAAATTACTTGTACTGTGCTTACTTGGGTTTGTGGCAACTGACTTTATTATTACCATTACTTTGTCAGCTGCTGATGCTACTGCTCATATCATTGAAAATCCGCTGACACCAAATTGGCTTCACAATCAGGCGATCGCAGTTACCCTGATATTAGTTGCATTACTAGGTGCAGTTTTCTTGAGAGGTTTCCGAGAAGCCATTGGGATTGCAGTAGTTTTGGTGGGAGCTTATCTGCTGTTAAACTTCATTGTCGTTGGCGTCGGTGTGTATCAGATATTAACTCATACAGAAACGATCCCGAACTGGCAAACTGCACTTTTTGCACGCCATTCTAACCCTTTGATGCTAATCGGCATCTCTCTTTTGATATTCCCCAAACTAGCGCTGGGATTGTCAGGTTTTGAGACTGGTGTTACCGTTATGCCTCTAGTTAAAGGTAGCAGTAACAAGACTTCTCAGCATTCCAAAGGGCGGATTCGGAATACACGCAAGTTGCTTACCACTGCTGCTCTGATTATGAGCTTCTTTTTGCTTACCACTAGCTTTATAACTACTCTACTGATTCCAACCGCAGAATTTGCATCGGGGGGCAAAGCCAACGGACGGGCCCTTGCTTATTTAGCACATTTGTATTTAGGCAATGGCTTTGGTACAGTTTACGATTTAAGTACTATTTCTATTTTGTGGTTTGCAGGTGCATCGGCAATGGCAGGGCTGTTGAATATCGTGCCTCGCTACCTACCACGCTATGGCATGGCACCCAATTGGGCACGAGTAACCCGACCTTTAGTGTTAGTCTACACAGCGATCGCTTTTGTTGTCACAATTATCTTTAAAGCAAGTGTAGAAGCCCAAGGTGGGGCTTACGCAACTGGTGTGCTTGTGTTGATCACCTCAGCCGCCTTTGCTGTAACTTTATCAGCCCATCGTCACCGACAGAAGCGGGCCAGACTCGTTTTTGGCATCATTACACTGTTATTTGTATATACCACCATTGTCAATATCATCGAAAGACCAGAAGGGATTAGGATTGCTGGGTTTTTCATCGGTGCGATCATTTTTACCTCGCTGGTTTCTCGTGTTTGGCGTTCAACGGAACTGCGAGCAGAGCGAATTGAAGTTGACGAACTTGCTAGGCAATTCTTTGCCGAAGATAGCCAGGGAACAATACGACTGATTGCAAATCGGTTGAATACGGGCGATGTCCTAGAGTATTTTATGAAAGAGAAAGAGGTACGCGAAGACAATCATATTCCACCCAACGATCCAATTCTGTTTCTAGAAATTCATGTATCCGATGCTTCGGAATTTGCGGATGTGATCGTAGTAAAAGGGGTACAAGTTGGTGACTATCGCATCCTCCGGGCTGAAAGTGCAGCAGTACCGAATGCGATCGCAGCTTTACTACTTTACATTCGTGACCAAACAGGTAAGATTCCCCATGCTTACTTCGGCTGGGTTGAGGGAAATCCCATACAATACCTATTGCGTTTTATCTTGTTTGGTGAAGGTGACATTGCTGTAGTTACCCGTGAAGTACTGCGTCGGGCTGAAAAGAATCCCCACATGCGACCTGGTATTCATGTTGGCGGTTGATTCAGGAGTGCTGGGTGCTGAGTGCTGGGTGCTGAGTGTTGAGTGCTGAGTGCTGAGTGCTGAGTAAATTAAAATCACTCAGCACTGTTTCGTTAACAAAGCTCTTTTTTCTCCTTGTTCCCTTGTCTGCTAAAGGTGCGGCAAATAAACCAGTGATAGAAGTAGCGATCGCAGCTTTTACCTCAAGTTTGAAGAAATTGCCTTAAAATTTATGTAAATATGAGCTGGTCAATTTGAGATTAACTTTAAAATTGTTTAACTTTTTAGAATGCCAGACGCGGAAAAATTCCAGAACCAGCTGGCTAATCACAAGCTGCTGCATCGGCAAGTTAGTAAAAAGGCAAAATCTTCGCTAGTAGCAAGTTTTGAAGAAGGAATGGTGCTTCAGTTGGCTGATGGCACTATTCAGGCTTGCAATGCCGCTAGCGATCGCATTTTAGGACTGACCGCAGAACAGCTTGTGGGGCAAAATTTGCTCGATCCCAAGTGGCAGTTTATTCATGAAGATGGCTCTCCTTTACTCAGTGAAACTCACCCTGCAATCGTTGCCCAAAATACAGGTAAACCTTGCTTAAATGTGGTGTGTGGCTTTTATAAGGCAAATGGTGAGCTAGTCTGGCTGTTGTTGTCCTCGCAACCTCTGTTTCAAACTGAAGGAAGCAATCTGTATGCGATCGTGACAACTTTTTCGGATATTACGGAATCTAAGCAGACCCAGTTCGAGGATGACTGTAGTTATGAACAAGATACTCAACAAGTTGATGCAGATGAATTTCAGACACTGTGGGATAGTCAACGTTTGTTTCAACAAATTGCTGGGACTCTTCCGGGGATAATCTACATTTATGACCTAATTGAACAGCGAAATTCTTACGTTAATTACGAAATTGCTCAAGGTTGGGGCTACACACCAGCAGAAATCCAGGCGATGGGAAAGGAGTTATTTGCCCAACTTCTACACCCTGAAGATTTGGCTCGACTCCCTAGCTATTTGGAAAAATTTAATTGTGTTCGTCAAGGTGAAGTCCTCAGCTTTGAATACCGAATTCGACACGCTAATGGAGAGTGGCGCTGGTTTTGTAGCTATGACACTGTGCACAGCAGAACTGCTGATGGATTGCCGCAATATCTTTTGGGGATCGCTTTTGATACTACAGAGCGACGACACATAGAAATTTCCCTGCGGCAAAGTAACGAAAGGTTTGAGCTAGCAGCGGCAGCAGTTAATTGCCTAATCTATGACTGGGAGATTGGCAGAAATACTGTGGAAAGAACTCAGGGTCTAACCCAGGTTTTTGGCTACACACAACAAGAAACGGAACCTACTTTCCAGTGGTGGCAAGAACGCATTCATCCCGATGACCAACAAAGAGTTAATGACCAGTTCATGGCTAGTATGGCCAATGGAAACCGTTATCGCATCGAATATCGAGTGCGCCACCAAGATGGCCGCTATTTGTGGGTGGAAGATCAGGGGTTTGCAGTCCGGGATGCAAATGGTCAGGTAGTTAGGGTAGTTGGTACAAGTACTGATATTACCGAACAGCAAGCTGCCCTATGGGAACGTCAAAAAATTGAAACAAATCTGCGTGAGAGTGAAGAACGGATTCGGTTAGCTACTAATGCTGCTGAACTAGGTATGTGGTTTTGGAATATCACCACCAACGAGGTGATTTGGACAGACAAATGTCGGCAGCTGTTTGGACTCTCCCTAGAAGCCGAAATCAGCTTTGAGATTTTCCTTAATTGTGTATATCCAGAAGACCGCCAATGCATTCATGAGGCGATCGCCCGTTCTCTTGCAGAACAGGTTGACTGTGATATTGAATACCGCACCCTTTGGCCTGATGGTAGCATTCATTGGATTTCTGCTAAAGGTCGCGTCTTTTATGATGCCGAAGGTAAGCCAGTACGAATGATGGGTACTACCCAGGATATTACCCAACGCAAACAAGTAGAAAATGATTTACGCCAGCGTGAAACTCAATTAAGGCGGTTAGTTGATTCCAACATTATCGGTATTATGTTTGCCACTCCTGATTACATTACTGAGGCGAACGAGGCTTTTTTAGAAATGGTGGGTTATACGCGAGAGGAACTTTTAGCGGGTAAGATACACAGAAAACACATCACCCCACCTGAATATCATGCTCTCGATCAGCAGGGGCTAGAGCAACTTTTAACGGTTGGGATATGTACTCCCTTTGAAAAAGAATACATCCGCAAAGATGGTTCCCGCATTCCCATATTAATTGGTGGTGCTTTGGTGGAGAAAGAGCCAGCGTCTTGGATCTGTTTTATTCTTGACCTAAGCCCCAGGAAACAATTAGAAAAGGCACTCAGGCAACAAGCAGAGGAACTCAAACAGGCAAACCGGAATAAAGATGAGTTTCTCGCTATTCTCTCCCACGAATTGCGATCGCCCCTCAACCCCATTTTAGGGTGGTCATCGCTACTCAAAAGCCGCAAATTTGACGAAGTGACTATAAGTCGTGCTTTGGAAACCATCGAAAGAAATGCTCAATTACAGATTCAATTAATTGATGAGTTGCTGGATGTCTCCCGAATTATTCGCGGTAAGTTGAACCTGACTTTTGCCACTGTTAACCTAGTAGCTGTAATTGATGCTGCATTAGAAACAGTCCGGTTAATTGCCGAAACTAAATCTATTCAGATTAAAGTACAGCTTGCCCCCAATGTTGGTAAAGTGTTAGGCGATTATAATCGCTTACAGCAAGTTGTAGGGAATTTACTCTCGAACGCAGTCAAGTTCACTCCCTCTCGCGGTTCAGTGGAAGTCAGCTTATCATTGAGTGGTGAATTCACTTCCCACTCTGCACTAATTCAAGTTAAAGATACAGGTCAAGGTATTTCCCCTGAGTTTCTACCCCACGTATTTGAATATTTTCGTCAAGCCGATAGCAGCACAACCAGGAAATTTGGCGGACTAGGGCTGGGATTGGCAATAGTTCGTCACTTAGTAGAGTTGCATGGTGGGACTGTAAAAGCAGCCAGTCCAGGAATTGGACAGGGAGCAGTTTTTACTGTCAGACTGCCCGTGATGAAGGAGGGTGAGGGAGCAGGGGAAGCAGGAGAAGCAGAGGAGAAATTTAACTCGTCAGTTCTGCGTGGACTACGAATATTAATTGTCGATGATGATGTTGACACGCGGGAGTTTCTGCACTTCTTGCTACAACAGAATGGCGCGTTGATAACTGCCGCAGCATCGGTAAATGAGGCACTTAATATTATAGCAGAGACTGTACCTAATTTATTAATCAGTGATTTAGGAATGCCAGAAATGGATGGCTACAGCTTGATTAAGATGCTCAGAGCCATGCCCAAAGAGGAGGGCGGGGAAATTCCGGCGATCGCTCTTACCGCTTATGCTGGAGAAAGCGATCGCGATCGTGTCTTAGCAGCTGGTTTTCAGAAACACATTGCCAAACCAGTACAACCAACTGAATTACTCACCTCAATTGCAGATTTGCTAGGGCAAAATCATGGCTAAAACTCTATTTCTGCTCATTGGATTTTAGGCTCAACTGAACAGTATTGAGTTATGAAGAATACACTACCATCAGGCTTAAATCTCAATCGGCTTAACCATGACCAAGAAAGATTTGCTTCGCAACCAAATTTTCACGCTGGAAAATTTTCTTTCGCCAGCAGAATGCGCTGAATATATTACTTTAACAGAAAACATTGGCTATACAGATGCTCCTATTACTACCCACCGAGGTTTTAAAATGCGTCCCGACATCCGCAATAATCAGCGCGTTATTTTAGATGACCGGGAGCGTGCTTTTGATTTATGGCAGCGTGTATCAAATTATATCCCCCAGACCATTGGTAGATGGCATCCAGTTGGGCTGAATGAGCGTTTTCGTTTCTATCGCTACGATCCAGGTCAGAGGTTTGCACCTCATCATGATGGTCCTTATCGCCGAACTAATGGTGAAGAAAGTTTATTGACTTTCATGATTTATCTGAATGAAGGCTTTGAAGGCGGCGAAACTCGCTTTTATCTTCCTGAATACTACGGAGATTTATCTAATCTAGCTGTGCTTCCAGTAACAGGTATGGCTTTGTGTTTTGTCCACGAATTAGTACATGAGGGCGCTACTATTATCCAGGGGCGAAAGTACGTCTTGCGATCGGATGTTATGTACAGTCAATAGTCGAGAAAGTGATTAACCAACAAAATCAACAAAATTTAATCCAATTCCCGACGGCCTTCCAACGCCCTCGCCAAAGTAACTTCATCTGCGTACTCCAAATCGCCACCTACAGGTAAACCAAAAGCAATCCGCGTCACCTTGGTAAATGGTTTCAGTAGCTGACCGATATACAGGGTTGTTGTCTCACCTTCTACACTCGGACTAATTGCGAGAATTACTTCTTGAGGTTTTTGCTGACTCACTCGACGCTGCAAAGCTAGTATATTCAGTTGATCTGGGCCAATTCCATCAATTGGCGAAATCACCCCGCCCAAAACGTGATACTTGCCTTTGTATTCGCGGGTTTTTTCCAGCGCAATCACATCGCGAGGATCTGCAACAACACAGATAGTATTATTGTCACGGTTGGCATTGCGGCAAATTTCACAAACAGGTTCAGCAGATAAGTGAAAGCAAACAGAACACAAGCCTATCTGTTTTTTTGCCTCAACTAAAGCTTGTGCCAAAGCTTCTACTTCTGCTTCTGGTCGCTTCAAAATATGCAAAGCCAGTCGTTGGGCACTTTTGGGGCCAACTCCCGGTAGGCGTTGCAATTGTTCAATTAACCGTGCTAAAGGGCGTGCGTAAACCGTTGTTTTGTCTCCAGAATGTTTTCACTTTAACTATGATGACATTTTTTCAGTACTTCCATCAGGCGTAACACATCCAACTCACACGATCGCTCAGTTCTGGACTTTGCAGCCACTCTGCCAGTTTTGTGTCCACAGCAAGATATACGATTGTTTGCTGTGAACTACCCAAATCGCTTTCATCCTTAGTTTTCAAACACACCCTAGTGGTCTGTTTGATTAATTTTGATGGGTTTTGTTCTATACTAATTCTCAAGTAATCTGGACTTGATTAATCTCGGCATAGGCAGGCGATCGCAAAAATAATTTGGGTGTATGAGCAAGAAGCGTAAAACAGATGAAATGATAGCCAAAACATTACATATATCAATATAAAGAATTAGTCGATATTCATTTTCCAGATGCAAAAGTAATTAAATTAGTGATGGATAATTTAAATATTCATACGCTCGCTGCTCTATATGAAGTCTTTGAACCAGTTGAAGCCAGAAGAATTGCCAAAAAACTAGAGATTCACTATACACCCAAACATGGTAGCTGGTTAAATATGGTTGAATCGGAATTATCTGTACTTGTCCGCCAATGTTTAAACCGAAGAATTCCGAATGTTGAAACTTTAGAATTCATAGGTTTCGATTTGGGAGAGCGATCGCAATATTAATCAAGTTTGTGTAGATTGGCGGTTTCGTAAAGAAGAGGCCAGAGTCAAACTCTCAAAGATTTATCCAACCCCTCAGAATTAAGAGAACGAACCGCAAAGGACGCAAAGAGCGCAAAGTAAAAGAGGTAAAGAAGAGAAATTTAAAACTGATTCACCTATCAAAACTTTTGGGACAGACTACTAGTTGGGGGAAGAAACCTATACATAAATGTATTGGCTCTTCAAAGTTTAGTATAAAATCTCGCCTCATCTCAATTCAGTCCCAGCTCTTCCTTCAACGCCTCCGGTACATTAACTGCTGTCTCTAATCCCCGCACACCTTCCCACTGCTGCTTTTTACCCCAGATCATTTCTTCTAGATTGGCGTCGCTAAGGTCTGCACCACCCAGAATGGCATAACTGAGGTTGCTATGGCTAAGATCCGCGCCGTTGAGGATAGCACCACTGAGGTTACTGCCACTGAGGTTAGCACTGTTAAGGTTGGCATAGCTGAAGTCTGTGCCAAAGAGGATGGCGTCAGTGAGGTCAGCACCACTGAGGTCGGCATCGTTGAGAATCACGCCGCTAAGGTCAGCTTCGTTGAGAATCACCTGACTCAGGTCTACGCCGCTAAGGTCAGCGCCTAAGAACATTGCACCGTTAAGTCTGGCATTGTTAAGTTTGGCACCATTAAGTTTGGCATAGCTGAGGTCTGCGGCAGCCAGGATAGCATTGCTGAGGTTGGTACTGAAAAGAATTGTGTCACTGAGGTTAGTACCGTTGAGGATGGCGTGACTCAAATCAGCACCACTGAGGTCGGCGCGGCAAAGGTCGGCATGACTAAGGCTGACGCTAT
>CAXUOL010000202.1:0-9788 GCA_964252435.1 uncultured Nostoc sp. | reverse complement strand
AATAGCACTCTTTATTACGAGCAAGCTGTTAATCAGTTAAAAGCTTTGACTAAATACCAAGTTTTTGATGTACCAATCAGATTGGTTGGATTATTTGAACAACAAAATACAATAGTGCCTATCATCTGGACTGAGTATTCATCTAAAAGATATTCTAGAACCGTGAATACTAGAATTAGTCGCCAATGCCAAATCATTACTGGACGTTCAGCCCATAGTCGTTGTCTACTTAACTTATTGTAATAATTAATTTATTAACTCCATAATCTCAATTCAATTTGTTCTACTTCTTCTACTTGTTTTACCATTTGATTTTGTAAAGAGGTCTTTTTCCCATTCCCGTTAAGCTTTGGATCTAATGGAATCTCTTCACCTCTTAGATTAGCTGCAAAAGCAGATTCTTCATAGATTAATCTATCTTCCATTTCCTGCAAATGATACTCTTCTGAATAAAATTTTGCTTTGCTGCGTTCTGAAGCTTTATTTCCTACTTGCACATCAAACTTAAATTTATCAATAGATTGACCAGTTTTTTCAACATAATCGCGCAATGTTTTTAAATTTGGAAAACAACCATTTGGATCTGGATTGCCACTGAGACGACGCAAGGCAACTTGATGATATTTTGGTTCAATCTCTGACCCGATAAAATGGCGTTTATGATCTCTCGCAACCACCGCCGTAGTACCAGATCCCATAAATGGATCTAAAATAATATCATTTTCGTTAGTTGTAGCTAATATAATTCTAGCTACCAAGTCTTCTGGAAATTGGCAGGGATGTATAGTTTGTTCTTCATGGTTGTGTTTAACATTCCGAAATAGCCAAATATCACCAGGATTTTTCCCTTCTGGATTGCATGAAAGTTCCCCCTTCCGATTTCCCCGATAATGTTTCTTATTTTGATATTTTTGGGGAACTCTAATAGGATCTAGATTAAATTTATAGTTATCCGATTTAGTAAACCAAAGAATAGTTTCATGTCTACAAGAAAACTTTTTCTGGGCATGAAGACCATGTTGCCTAGCCCATATAATTCGGTTGCGAGGAATTAATCTGCATGACTCTAAAATCGGAAAAAAACGAATATCCAGAGGAATCAGCATTCCTCGGTCAGAAAAAGCACCAACTTGCCAAAATAGCGAACCTGTATTTTTGAGAATCCGGCTACATTCAAGCAGAACGGCTGTTTGTTCTGCCAAATAAATCTCAAGAGCCTGCCTTGATTCGTATTCTTTGCCTAGATTATAAGGTGGAGAGGATACAACTAAGTCAACACATTCATCTGGCAGATTACTTAGCAGTTGTAAGCTATCCTCTAAGAGAATCTGATCTAAAGGTAGATTCTCTTTATTAGTCTTCATTACGATACCTACCTTGCAAGTAATACTAGACTTTCGTCATCATAACCTATTTTAGGTTATTAGCCAATGATTAAGAAAAACATCAATAGTAAGTAAAGTGTAATACATACTTACTTTAACGATATATCTTGCTGCTGTAGACATAGCTAAAGGCGATGGAGAAGCGATGTCTCACGACAGACAAGCCGAAGAAGCATCTACGCATTTTTGAGAGAATTAGGAATGCGATCGCATTTTCTTAAAAAAGTGCGTAGACGCTTCTTCGGCTTGTCGTGAGACATCGCTTGTTAAATTGAAGATTGGAACTCCAACCAAATATCCCAAGAATTTCTTCCCTAATCCCCAGTCTCAACTCAATTAGCTTTACGTTCTTTGAGTACTTGATCTAGTAAGTTTCTAGCAGGTTGTGCTTTAGCCAACGCTACTTGATGGTCATTATAAGCACGAACAAGGCGAGAAAGACTGCTCACACCTGTCTTGAGTTGCTCAAGTTCTTCACCAGCAACTAGTTCTCCATCAAGCATCCGCCCAATTAACGGTTTGATATCGCCCACTTCCTGCCGGACTTTTTGGAGCTTTTCTAGAGAACTCAGTAAAGTTTTTAGTGAGTTCAATATGTCGTCAATATCCTGGGCATCCTCCACTGGCTCAGGCGGATTTTCAATTGCGATCGCATTTTTGTCTGAAACTGTAGGCAATTCCTCTACAGACGTTTCACTTGTAACCCCATTTGACCGTGCCATCAACGCTTCCTCAAGGAATTTTCCTCAGTGTATCGCTGATTTCAAGTTGCCAAAGATAGTATTGTTATAATTCGTTAAATAAATACTTGTACAAATTCAACTCTACGTTGCGATCGCCAAACCAAAGAATTCCCTTAGCTCTAAATCAGGGCTATTTCATTCTATTTTGAGGATTCAATTAATATAGGTATAAGTAAAAACAACGCACAACATATAAACACAGCAATAATGATTGATTTTGAACCTTGGGACAGATTGTTGCGTCAGTATGTCGATCGCCAAGGTCGTGTGAACTATATTGCTTGGAAAACTGAGCAACCTCAAGCGCTAGCTGATTGGTTGTCGAGTCAACAAAATCTGGCTTTTACATCTAATAGCAACACTTTTGAGCAATTGGCATTGTGGATTAACCTTTACAATGCGTTCACCATTTCGGCAATTTTGGAGAGATACCCGCTTGAGTCAATTCGTCCGCGAATCTTAGGCATTCCCAACTGGCTGGCTTTTTTGTGGTTCTTCCAACGTCGTGCTTATTATATATTTGACAAACATTACAGTTTAGCCCAAATAGAAAACCAAATTCTGCGGAATAAATTACAGGAGCCACGAATTCATTTTGCAATAGTCTGCGCTTCCGTTGGTTGCCCGTTACTGCGTGCTGGAGCTTATTTTCCTCAACAAATTACTCAGCAGTTAGATGAAGATACCCGTCGCTTCATTAACAATCCTGAAAAAGTCCGTTATGATTCAGATAGTCAAACGCTCTACTGTAGCAAAATCTTTAAATGGTATCGTCAAGATTTTCTTAAGGTCAAATCCTCGATTCCAGAATATATCCGCTCCTACCTAGAAACAGACATGCCTTTGAATGCCTCAACGCCGATTTCCTATCTCTACTATGACTGGAGCCTGAATCAGCGAATATCTTGATAAAATTGTTTGAGATAATGTGCATCAACGCCAATTCCCCACAAAAAACCGATATAAAGGTAGATTGCGTTTGCTTTGCAGCTACCCCATTTTGCCACACGGCGATCTGAAGAGTGGACAATACGGTTCACCAGATAAATACGTCCTTTTTTAACCAATCTTAGGCATAAATCTCCATCTTCCATAATCGGTAATGCCTCATCAAATCCATTGCAATCCCAAAAGTCAGTGCGACGACAAAACATTACCTGATCTCCAAACAACAGGCGCAATCCTCGAAAAAATAGGTGAGGTTTAAATAGCAATGGTGCGTAGTAGGTTTTTAAATAATTATGTAGAGAGATGCCCCAGCGAGTAGTTTGAGATCCACTCATCAGAGAAATGAACCCCCCACAGGCAATGGTTGACTCTGCTAAAGTTTTCTCTATTACGGTGATTAAGTCATCCGGCACCCAAGTGTCTGCATGAAGAAAGCAAAGAATATCTCCAGTTGCAGCCGATGCTCCGTAATTCATCTGAATAGAACGCCCACGTCGCTCAGATGAGAGAACTTGTACACATAGCGACTGATTGAATAACCCAAAGCATTGCTTTGCAACTGTCACTGTCTCATCATCGCTGCCACCATCTACTACTATCACTTCAAAAGCAGGCGGATTAAGTAAAGTCAATTGGCGCAATGTCCGCCCTAAGCTAACTGCTTCGTTTAAAGTAGGAATGACAATCGAAACTTGAGACATGCAGCATAAGTAGTTTTATCATTGCTTTTATTCTACTTGCTTAATGTTGACAAGCTCTTAGTCCAAAGGTCAATACTTCTGAGCATGGTAAGTAGCTTTTAGCAGTTTTCCCCAGATTGCATCGTAAGGATGTACAACCTTTGTCGGATGACCATTTTGAAAGATCGGCCTGCCTTCGTTTGCCCACTGAAAAATCCCACCACTCAAGTTATAAATGCACTTAATCCCGGCTTCATCCAGTTTTTGGGCTAATTTTGCGCTCCGGTAGCCAACAGCACAGTACACAACAATTGGTCTATCTTGGGAAACTGTTGCAACTGCTGCTAAGTTATCTGTGAGAGGATCTATGCGTACTGCTGTCTCGATATGACTAACTGCATACTCAGCTTGACTTCGTGCATCTAGTAATAATGGACAGGGCTTTGCAGAATCTAATAGTAATTGAGCTAATTGGTCACAATTAATTTCCTTAACAGTAGGAAACTGAAATCCGATCAGAAGTTTAATAAAGTTAAACGTGAGCGATCGCATTTGTCAAAAGACTCTCTGGTTGGCAAACAATACTTCTAATAGTAAAAAACTATCGAAGAACAGGCGATCGCATTGGCATCAACTCTACAAAACAAACAGATAACTCATCGAGATTAGCTGATTTGCAAGTAAATATACTTATAATAATTACAGCATTTACTAATCACCTGCGATGATTTATGGCAATTCTTCAACTGATTGAACCCGAAGTTAAAAATCTGGGTGGTTTTTCTGCCCGCCGCAGTTTGCCATATCCTAATCGCCAAATGGTTGGGCCGTTTATCTTTTTCGATCATCTTGGCCCGTCCGTAATGCCCCCCAATCAAGGCATCGATGTCCGACCACATCCTCATATTAATCTGGCAACGGTAACTTATTTATTTGATGGTGCTTTGATACATCGTGATAGTTTGGGTACTGTGCAGGAAATCCAACCAGGTGCAGTCAACTGGATGACAGCGGGAAAAGGGATTGTACATTCAGAACGCTCACCTGACTTTGACCGTCACCAAGAAACTACTATTCATGGCATTCAAACCTGGGTCGCCCTGCCTGTTGAACACGAAGAAACCGAACCAACGTTCATTCACTATCCTGCTGAAATCCTTCCCACCTGGGAAGAGAATGGCGTTATCATCAAACTTATTGCTGGACAAGCATTTGGCTATACCTCACCTGTGAAAGTTCTCTCACGTATCCTCTATTTAGATGGAGTGTTGTCTGCCAACGCCCACTTCACTATCCCTACAGATTATTCACAAAGGGCAGTATACAGTGTCACTGAGGGATTGAGGATTAATGATCAACCAATTAAGCAATATCGTCTCGCTATTCTAGAGCCAGGTGATCAGATTGAGGTTTCTGCTACAGCTGCTGCTCGATGTATTGTTATTGGCGGTGAACCGTTAGGTACACGCTACAAGTGGTGGAATTTTGTCTCTAGCCGACCTGAACGAATAGAGCAGGCTAAAGTTGATTGGCGCGACTCTCGCTTTGCTAGCGTGCCAGATGAAACAGAGTTTATTCCACTGCCGGAAGTGGTAACAGAAGCTAATCCTTTTTCATAAGTGTGTTATAAATATTCATCGATAGTATACCTATATATACCCAGAAAGTTTCATTTCTTCAAAGGCTCAAAAAAGACTTGTTTTGTGAACGAAAGTACTTGTGCGTACACCGTAGCACTGGACAAGAGGGAGCAAATTGTTGAAAGTCAGCGTCAGGAGTAGATAATTCAACTAAAGTTTTAGGTGTAACTAGATGCACAATGGTTTTAGGAGTAAGCTGCCACTACTGCTGACATTCTGCTTATTTACTAGCTTTTTGCCTGCCTCTGGTTCAGTTTTATGTCCAGCCGTTGCCTCTGACGAATACTATAAAGTACCCAGAAATTATAGCAGAGATGGACGTGCAGGAACCGATGGGCGATCGGGTAGAGATGGTAGCAGCGGTGAAAACCAAAATATTTTTGTCAATGGTTCACCTATAAATCTTAACTTGTCGGGAAAAGATGGTGAAGATGGGGAAGACGGCGAACATGGTTATCAACCTGACTGTGGTTCCCAACGCGGCGATGCCTACGGCGGGCTACGCCTACGCGTCAGCCATGACATAAACGCACCAGATGGTGGTAGTGGCGGTAATGGTGGCAAAGGAGGAGACGGGGGAAATGGTGGTTCTCTTACAGTGTATTACAGCAATTTGACAGACTTACGGAATATTTTTGTCCGGGCAACTGGTGGGGAAGGTGGGCGCGGCGGTAGAGGTGGCAACGGTACGGAGGGCTGTAACTGTCACAGACGGAGATGGGAAGTAAAAACCTGCAAGGGAACTCCTGGTAGCCCTGATTATAAGTGTACTGAAAAGGTTTATAGATGTAGCGATGGTAGCGATGGGCGAGATGGCAGCGATGGTAGCGATGGTAGCCAAGGGCGCTTAGGAACTTTGAGTATTGTCAATAGTAAGGAACCTTTGGCAGCTGATACTCCAACTGTGCAGCTAGCAATTTCGGAACTGATAAACAAACAGTTCCACCTCTCGAAGAATAAGTGGAATCAACGCATAGGGGCAACTTCTTTACTTGCGCCTGGTTCTGCGATCGCTGATGATTACCTTGAGTTTGAACAGCGTCTAGAAGAGGCTTTTCAAATAGTTTGGCAAGAAAGACAACTCATTACCAGCTTTGGCAATCAAGCTATAACACTAAATTTAACTGATAACAAACAAGTAGAAATTACTTTTTCTGAGGAATTATGGGTTGAAGGTAACACCAAAAGTGAGGCTAACTTGACAACATTTACCGTTAACCATGCCATCCCCAAAAAAGATGTCACCCGGTTAGCTGTGGCAGAGTTTGCCGATGCAGGAGAAAACCTCAATTTAAAAATAGTTGATTTGGCAGCCAAGTCTGATACCATTAATACTCAGTTTCGCGTGAAATTCCGCGCCCAAGATAGCTTGCACGGTTTTTCTGGCTACAAAACTGAATATGAAGGGGATATTCCCACCGAACTTGTGACTCGTGACTACAACCGTTTTACTCTAGCTTTGGGTAAACTAAAAATTCCTGACGAAGCTTTACGCCCTGGTGTCAACGTTGATATTGAAGTCGTAGCAACTCGTTCTTTAGGAATACGTTCTGCCAAGCAAACTATTAGCTGGCAGGGTGCAATCCGCAAGCCTAGATAAAGAAGAATACAGAATTCAGAATTCAGAATTCAGAATTCAGAATCAAGACTCTCTCTACAAGAAACTGCGCGTAGCGTCTCCCTTTGGGAGAAGAGAAGGCTTTACGCTGCGCTACCCACCAGTCGTACACAATTTATTCTGACTCCTGACTCCTGACTCCTGACTTCTGACTCCTGACTCCTGACTCCTGACTCCTGACTCCTGAATTCTATTCGATAAAGTTTAAGAAGATTTTTTGCCATCTGAAACCATTTGTGAGAGGATATAGGCTGCGAAATCTAGTAATTGATCCAGCAAAAAACCAATGATACCAATGTATAAGATTACCTGGATTATGTAATCAGCATTGCCAGCTTTATAAGCATCCCAGAGGGTAAAGCCAAGTCCTCTTGGACCTGTTAACATTTCTATGGCAATAACGATAAACCAGGCTACCCAAATGCTAACTTTCAAGGCATGAAATATATGAAATATAGCTACACGAAAGTTATTATTCTGTCTTTTGAAATGCTGCATACCTATTGCTGTATTAATAATCATTGTCCAGAGAGTTCCCAGAAAAACTACTACAATAGCAGCCGAATCGCTCTCTTGAAACGTGATTAGGGCAATAGGTAACAAAGCTATAGGAGGGATACTATGTGGTATCTGAAATATCAGCCGAAATAGCTGATAAATCATGCTATTTATCCCGATTAAATATCCAATGAAACCACCCAATACAGCGGCTGGAATATAACCAACAAATAACCGTTGCAGGCTAGCTAAAATGTCTAAAAACATATTATTTTCTCTGCCTCAGTTCTCATGGAAAACATTCGGGAAATACTGCGGCAACAACACAAAACAGGGCTGAGAAAAATGTATTTGATTACACATTCTATTTTTTTGCTAAAAGTTTTTTTATATCTTCTCCTCGTTAATTAATAATTAAAAAACTTAGGTATTATTACGATGTGATAGTAGTAGTACAAAGAAGAGGTAAAGCTTGACTTTACTAAACTTTATCAGAAACGCAAATTTTAATTAGTAAATTAAATACAATTTCAAGAATTTATCAAAGAAGGCAGTTATTGCTAGAGCTGACGTGCGATCGCTCCTTGATTATCTAAGCTGATGGAACGAGCCAGAAAAAGTCTTGAACGGCATGTAAAAATCAATTGGATGGGTATTCAAACCCCAACCAATTGTAGACACTTGTAAATAATGACACAGATCGCTAGTTATCTCTAATAAAAGATGCGATCGCTTTTATTATCGGAGAACCGGAATCGTCTCTAGTGTAGTACGTAAGACCTCGCTCGATGAATGCAGAGGTAGTATTTATTAACTGCTGAATCCTGACGTAATTAGTATCATCTATTTCTTCAGTGACTTTTTCACGTGTAAATTTATTTACTCGATCTTCTGGAGGTAATACAATGCGAGGATCTTTATAAGTCTCTTTTGGCTTGGGTTTAAATGTCTCATTTAAGTCAAATTGAAGACGTAAGTAACGTTTAGACTTATATCCACCCATGATTTGTCGGCAAATCGTACTATCAATCTCAGATGTAGGTTCCATAAAGATGTTAGTAAGATTTTTGATCCAGTCTAAGCCTCTCCATTTGCTGATTTGCTTATATTGATATGGTTCACCAGTTTGACCTGTGCCAATAGAAAGGATAGAAATATCTTCCAATCGCAGATTATCTAGTTCATATTGTTGCTTGATTTCTGGAGATACTGAAGACTGGCTAATCCTCATCGCTAAACTCAAAGCTGCAAGAGCAGGGTTATTAGCAGAAACTCCTCCATCAATGTGTGGAAATTCCCAATCACCAAATTTTTGTTTATCTACAGGTTCTAATTTATATGGTGGAAAAAAAGTGGGCGCTGAGGCAGAAGCGGTACATATTTCCCATAAATAACAGTCATCGTACCATCTGTCTCCTAAATCGGGATGACAATTTGTAAAAAATGTTGTGTTGCGATATAGCGTATCGTAAGCAAGAATCAAAAGAATGGGTTTTTCAATATCCTTTATTCTTGTGGATTTATAGACATCTTTGAGGACGCTAGTTATTCCATCATGAGAATATTTAGATCCAGAAAATACCTGAATAATTGATTTGATGATGGACGGAAAGTTTTTGTAGCGCTCTTTTCTGTCTAAGGGGAATATATCTTTACCTCTACTTTCATATAGATTAATGAGTTCATCACTATTTTTTCCGAGAGCAATTCCGCCTGCTAATATTGAACCAGTAGAAGTACCAGCAATCATGTCAAAGTATTCGTGTAAAGACTCTCCTTTTCCCTGATTTATAATTTCTTGTTCTACTTGTTTAAGTATTCGTGCTGCAACAACTCCACGAATACCGCCACCGTCTAAAGCCAAAATTTTGAAGGACATAGCAATTCTCTTTGATTATTTCTGTGGACAACCATGATGAGATGAATCACAATACGGTTCCATTAACTTGTTTACTCTTATCCGACTTATCCCATTTATTCGACTGGAAGAATACCTAAGTTTTTTTTAACGAAGTGCCTTCTCTACGAGACACTACGTATAGCTTGCTTCTTTGTAAACAGGGAATGTGTAGCATTGGTGTCAACTTAACGTGAAAGCCATCTAGAACCAGCTTTTAGATATTGTCTTGTCCCAGTCGGAGACTGGGAATGTTGTCCTAGAGGCACCGCCTCCCTCAATACTAGACTTCTTGCATAAATCAAAAAAACAACCCCACCCCGCCTTTGACTTACGTCAAAATCTCCCCTCCCCGCCTGCGGGGAGGGTGGGGTATTAG
>CAXUOL010000201.1:0-9799 GCA_964252435.1 uncultured Nostoc sp. | reverse complement strand
CTGTTCTTTTCTGTCCATTTGATTCCCAACTCGACTTGTGTATACACGGTAGCTTAAAAAGGGGGGAACTTCTAAAGCCCCCTTTTTAAGGGGGTTGGGGGATCTGAGTGCGTAAGTCCTGGAATCATTCTGATGTTCATTCCACCGAGCAGCGATCGCAGTAAGCGTTATTTAACATAGGTTCATAAAGAATACTGTCTAACGACCTCACAACACGCAACAAGGTGAGGATTTCAAAAAGCAACGTTATGATAATTAATGCATTAATCGAGCTTGGGTCTAATAATAAATAAGTTGGCACAAATAAACCTCCAGAGTACGGAGACGATTAATTGCCTCTGTACAGCAGTCAAGAGCAATGGTTTTTGACTGTATGTTTAGGTGCTGCATCCAACCAAAATCAGCCGTTGTACAAATTTCCATAAGGATAAATTCAAGTGACTAGGACTAATTCAGACTTTCTTTCTTCCACCGACCCGGCGATCGCGGGGTTACTCAACGACGAACTACAGCGTCAGCGAGACCACTTGGAGTTGATTGCTAGTGAAAACTTTACGTCTGCTGCTGTACTGGCGGCTCAAGGTTCGGTACTGACAAATAAATATGCCGAGGGATTACCTGGTAAACGCTACTATGGCGGTTGTGAGTTTATCGACAAAATTGAGCAACTAGCGATCAACCGTGCTAAACAGATATTTGGTGCTGCTCATGCGAATGTCCAACCCCATTCTGGTGCACAAGCCAATTTTGCTGTGTTCCTGTCACTCTTAGAACCAGGGGACAAAATTATGGGGATGGATTTGTCTCATGGGGGACATCTTACCCACGGTTCCCCTGTAAATTTCTCAGGTAAGTGGTTCCAAGTTAGCCACTACGGTGTCAGTCAACAAACAGAACAACTTGACTACGATCAAATTCGGGAGCTGGCGCTGAGGGAGCGTCCTAAGCTCTTGATTTGTGGTTATTCGGCTTATCCCCGTGTGATTGATTTTGAAAAGTTCCGTAGCATTGCTGATGAAATCGGCGCTTACTTACTTGCCGATATTGCCCACATTGCTGGTTTAGTTGCTAGTGGTCTTCATCCCGATCCCATTCCTCACTGTCATGTAGTAACAACAACTACCCATAAAACTCTACGCGGGCCTAGAGGTGGTTTAATCTTGACTGGCGACGCAGAACTAGGTAAAAAGCTAGATAAATCTGTTTTTCCTGGCAGCCAAGGCGGGCCATTAGAACACGTTATTGCTGCCAAGGCAGTAGCTTTTGGAGAAGCCCTCAAGCCTGAGTTTAAAACTTATTCTGCCCAAGTGATTGAAAATGCTCGTGCTTTGGCCGAACAACTGCAAAACCGTGGTTTAAAGTTAGTATCTAACGGCACTGACAATCATTTAATCTTAGTAGATTTACGCTCTGTAAGTCTAACTGGTAAGCAGGCAGATCAGCTAGTCAGTACTGTGAATATTACTGCTAACAAGAATACTATTCCCTTTGATCCGCAGTCGCCATTTGTTACCAGCGGTCTGAGGTTAGGTTCGCCAGCAATGACTACACGGGGCTTAGGAGTAGCAGAATTTACCGAGATTGCAAATATTATTAGCGATCGCCTACTTTCTCCAGATTCCGACGTAGTAACCCAAGATTGTCGGCAACGGGTAGCGGCATTGTGCGATCGCTTTCCCTTATATCCTCACCTGGAAATTCCTGTACCAGCACTAGCCTGAGATGATAGTTAGGAGTTAAGAGTTAGGAGTTAAGAGTTAGGAGTGATGAGTTTTAAATTTTGAACTCCTAACTCCTCTGTATGAAGATGCGGGTATAGGACTTATGCAAAACTACTGTAGGGGCAATTCATGAATTGCCCCTACCTAAATACAGCGCAACCTCACATAGAATTTCTATAACTCTTAACTCCTAACTTCTAACTCCTAACTTTTAACTATTCCTTCCAATGAGTGCAGAAATTATTTGTGTTGGTACAGAATTGCTACTAGGAGATATCCTCAATGGCAATGCTCAATATTTGGCGCAACAATTAGCGCAGCTAGGTATCCCTCACTACTATCAAACAGTGGTTGGGGATAATCCAGAACGGTTGAAGCAAGTTATAGAAATTGCTATTTCCAGAGCGCAAATTCTCATTTTCACTGGTGGACTCGGCCCAACACCAGATGACCTCACCTGCGAAACCATCGCCGATTTTTTTAAAGTCCCGTTGGTAGAACGTTCTGACATCATCGAAGACATAACCCAGAAATTCGCCCAACGTGGTCGGGTTATGTCACCAAGTAACCGCAAGCAGGCTTTAATTCCCCAAGGTGCAGAAATTCTCCCCAACCCCACTGGAACAGCACCCGGTATTATTTGGCAACCCCGTCCTGAAATCACGATTTTTACCTTTCCCGGTGTTCCCAGTGAAATGCACCCGATGTGGGAAGAAACAGCCGTGCCATTTCTTAAAAGTCAAGGTTGGGGTAAAGAAATTATTTACAGCCGGAGTTTAAAGTTTTGGGGTATTGGTGAATCTGCTTTGGCGGAAAAGGTTGCTTCTTATTTGAAGTTGCCAAATCCCACAGTAGCCCCTTATGCAGGTAAGGGGGAAGTAAGATTGCGAGTCTCTGCTAAAGCAAATTCAGAAGCAGCCGCAGAAACCTTAATTACGCCCATTGAAAAACAACTAAAAGAAATTGCCGGACTGGATTTTTATGGTGTCAACAATGATACTCTTGCTTCCGTAGTTGGTCAGTTGTTGCGGGCATCAAAAGAAACGCTGTCGGTGGCAGAATCTTGTACTGGTGGCGGTTTAGGGCAAATGTTGACTGAGATTTCTGGGAGTTCTGATTACTTCTGGGGTGGCGTAATTTCTTATGACAATTCGGTGAAGGTTGGGCTGCTGGGGGTTAACCCAGAAGATTTAGATAAATTTGGGGCGGTAAGCGCTACTGTTGCAGAGCAAATGGCTGTTGGAATCAAAACCCGCCTTGCAACAACTTGGGGATTGAGTATCACTGGTATTGCTGGCCCAACTGGAGGGACAGATACTAAACCGGTGGGTTTGGTTTATGTCGGTTTGGCTGGGCCAAAGGATGAAGTGGCAAGTTTTGAGTATCAGTTTGGTGCAGTGCGAGGTCGAGCTTTAATTCGTCATGTAAGTGCGAATGCAGCTTTAGATAATCTGCGACGGAAGTTGTTGACGAAGTAGGTAATAAAACGTGAGTTCGACAGACCTTTCTGTATGAAGATGCCCCCATAGTACAAGAAATAAAGAACGAACCGCCTTCTCTACGAGACACTACGTGAACGCGCAGCGTCTCGTTAGAGAAGTACGCCAAGTACGCCTTCTCTGCGAGAGGCTTCGCCAACGCGAAGCGTCTCGTTGGCGCAGCCTCTCGTAGAGAAGAGAAGAAAGAAGAAATTAAGAGATTTGGCGCAGATTCACAAAGAAATGGTATTACTACTAAAATTTTTTATTCAGCTGAATAAAGTAGATATGATATAACAATGGATTGAGAATTTATTGAATGTTTAATAGTTTTTTATCCTATAGGATTTATATCTGATTTTTGAACAATATTTCAGATAAGAACCTAATGAAACGAGCTTTTCAGTCTCAGTATGTTTTCAGAAATTAAATCGGAGTCCTATAGCAATCCAAATGGAAACGTGAGAATATAAAGAAATTAAAAACAGATAATAATTATAAGCTTACCAGCGATTTTATGTCTCCCAAATGATTTAGGATTGCTATTACGAACTTCATAGAAAATTTGTATTACTGAATGAATATTTTATAGATTATTATCTGGCAAAAGTGATATAAGATTTACAATTACGTTAAGAATAAAATTATACATTAAAATTATCAAACAAGTTAACCCAAAGCAGATGTAAAGAGCGCTCCAATAAATTCTATCAAATATGGTAAAATCCTGGGATCATCAGGGTTTTAGCATTTCTTGAAAAATGTCAATTTTCTATGCCAACCTGCGAAATGTGGGTTAACATCTACTTGATTAATTAATTCACAATGTCTCAGCAACAGCGCACTCTCTTAATTGTCGATGATTCCCCAGAAGATCGAGAACTCTATCGGCGCTATTTGCTGCGCGATCGCGAATATTCTTACACTATCCTAGAAGCAACGCTGGGACAACAGGGGCTAGAACTTTGGCAGCAACATCAGCCCGATGCTGTATTGCTTGATTATCGATTGCCCGACCTGGACGGACTGGAATTTCTAGCACAATTGCAACCCTCGACCCAACAGCTTTGCTTACCTGTGATTGTCGTCACTGGGCAGGGCAATGAGGCGATCGCAGTTAAGGCGATCAAAGCGGGCGCACAAGATTATCTTGTCAAAGAGCAAATTACTCCAGAAGGGCTGCAAATAGCAGTAAATGGGGCAATTGAAACAGTGCGGTTACGCACCCAACTACAACAGCGTATTGAACGAGAGCGCATAGTCTCACATATTACCCAGAAAATTTACCAATCGCTGAATCTGGATGAAATTCTTCAGACAACTGTAACTGAAGTGCGAGAATTTCTGCATACCGATCGGGTCTTGGTTTTTCAGTTAAAACCTAACGGGGATGGGACAGTAGTAGCAGAATCGGTTGGGGTAGAGTGGCGATCGCTGCTCTTTTCTACGCTCCACGATCCCTGCCTAGCTAAGAACTACCTCGCATGGAATCAATCGCAAACTTTCAGCTACGATCCCGCTTTTGTCAAGAATTATCTCGAACGTTATCGTCAGGGTTGTGTAACCGCGATATCTGATATTCAAGATAGCAGTATTGACCGATGCCACGTGGAATTGTTGGCTCAGTTTCAAGTGAAAGCTAATCTGGTCGTGCCGATTCTGCAAGATAAGCAGTTTTGGGGATTGCTGATTGCTCATCATTGTGCTTCGCCTCGCTCGTGGCAGCCCTTAGAGATTGACTTGCTTAAAGAACTGGCAATTCAAGTAAGTATCGCGTTGCAACAGGCAGAACTGTATCAGCAGGCACAGCATCAACTAAAAGAACGCCAACAGGTAGAAGCAAAACTGCGCCAGAGTGAAGAACGGCTACAATTGGCACTGTCAGCCTCTCGGATGGGAACGTGGAACTGGAACATCCAAACCGGAAAAATTTCCTGGTCGGATAACCTGGAAGCCTTATTTGGAATGCAACCAGGAGAATTTGACGGCTCATTCGAGATGTTTGCCGCGCGGTTGCACCAAGACGATCGCGATCGCGTGTTGGCAGTCGTTGATCGTGCTGTCGCCACCGGAGAAGACTATGACATTGAATTTCGAGTGGTATATCCTAATGGCACAATTCGGTGGGCACTCAGCCAAGGCAAGGTCTTCTACGACCAACACGGACAACCGATTCAGATGGCTGGTATCGATCTAGATATCACCGAACACAAACGGTCAGCCGAAGCTCTGCGCGAGAGTGAAGAACGTTTCCGGCAACTGGCAGAAAATATTGATGTCGTGTTCTGGATCAGAGAAGTGTCGGAAAACCGAGTCAGCTATGTCAGTCCTGCCTATAAACGACTATGGGGATTGAACCCGGAAGAATTGTATCAAGGACAACAAGCATGGGTCGATCGGATTCACCCAGAGGATCGAGAATCTACAGACAGAGCGTTTCATGAAAAAGCTGTCGCAGGTAAATTTGATCAGGAGTATCGGATTATTTTACCTGATGGTAGTATGCGCTGGGTTCACGATCGCTGCTTTCCACTGCGAGATGAAACAGGAGAGATTTATCGGTTTGCAGGTATTGCCGAAGACATCAGCGATCGCAAACAAGTAGAGCAAGCACTACGAGACAGTGAAGAACGCTTCCGCACCTCGATTGAAAATATGCTGGACTGCTTTGGCATCTACCAGGCTGTGCGGAATGAGCAGGGACAGATTGTCGATTTTCGGACTGAATATGTGAATGATGCTGCCTGTCTCAACAATCAAATGACTCGTGAGCAGCAGATTGGGCGGGGGTTATGTGAATTATTACCAGGGCATCGTGACAGTGGATTGTTTGATGAATACTGTCAGGTAGTAGAAACAGGACAGGCGCTGATTAAAGACAGCCTCATTTATCAAGATCAGTACGGACAACAACAGTTAATTAGAGCCTTTGATATCCGCGTGGCTAAATTTGGAGAAGGATTTGTTGCCACCTGGCGAGATATCACCGTTCGCCAAGAAACCGAAGAAGCGCTGCGCCAGAGTGAAGAATTTAAAAACCGCATTTTAGACAGCAGTTCTGATTGTATCAAGGTATTAAGTCTTGATGGGCGGCTCCTGTATATGAATACAGGTGGACTGTGTTTGATGGAAATTGACGACTTAAATTCTTATCTCAATACGGAATGGCTTTATTTCTGGGAAGGCAGCTATCGGCAAGAAGCAGAGCAGGCACTCGCTGCCACTAAAGCAGGCCAAGTCAGCATTTTTTACGGATACTGCCCAACCACAAAAGGCACTCCGAAATGGTGGGAAGTGATCGTTAGCCCGATTCTGGATGCCTTTGGGCAGGTGGAACGAATCTTATTGATTTCACGAGACATTACCGATCGCAAACAAGTTGAAATCGAACGCGATCGCCTATTGCAACTAGAACAAGCAGCAAGAGCAGAAGCCGAACGCGCTAATCGGATCAAAGATGAGTTTCTGGCCATTCTCTCCCATGAATTGCGATCGCCTCTTAACCCGATTCTCGGCTGGACAAAACTGCTGCAAACCCGCAAATTTAGTGAAACTAAAACAGCTGAAGCTTTAGCCACCATCGAACGCAACGCCAAACTGCAAACTCAACTGATTGATGACTTGCTGGATGTAGCCAAGATTCTGCGCGGCAAACTCAGCATAGATGCGGCTCCTGTGAATTTAGCATTTGTGATTGAATCTGCGATCGACACAGTAAATACAGCAGCCCTTTCCAAATCAATCGTGTTGCATTCAGTACTGCCGAATATTGGGCAAGTCTTTGGAGATTCCAACCGCCTTCAACAGATCGTTTGGAACTTACTTTCTAATGCTATCAAGTTTACCCCCAAGGGAGGACGAGTAGAAACCCGACTAGAGCGAGTTGACGATCGGGCACAGATTATTGTCAGTGACACTGGTAAAGGCATTAACCCAGATTTTCTCCCCTATATTTTTGAATCATTTCGTCAAGAAGATGTCTCAATTACGCGCAAGTATGGCGGGTTAGGATTAGGGTTAGCGATCGTCCGGCAGTTAGTTGAGGCTCACGGTGGTATCATCACAGCTGATAGTCCTGGTGAAGGCTTAGGAGCCACCTTTACAGCCGAGTTACCACTGCTGAATGTTAAACCGGAAATCAAGCAGCCAGATGAGTTGCCACAACAAGCACTCGACCTCACGGGGATTAGAGTTCTCACAGTTGATGATGATCCCGATGCCCGTGAGCTATTAACAGTATTACTTGCTGAATACGGCGCGCAAGTCTTGACTGTTGCCTCTGCGACGGAAGTATTGGCAAACCTAGAATCTTTTCAACCTGATGTTTTAGTCAGTGATATTGGGATGCCCGAAGTCGATGGTTATTCTCTGATTCAACAGATCCGCACTTTAACGCCCGAAAAAGGGGGAGAGATTCCCGCGATCGCTTTGACTGCTTATGCCAGAGTTGATGATTATCAACGAGTGATCAGCAGTGGCTATCAACGCCACGTTACCAAGCCCCTCGATCCAGAAGAGTTAGTTCAAGCTGTGGTGGCACTAGCGCAGACGAAACTAAATTCTACAATGATTCAGTTTAAACCTTTTTAACTACTTATAGCCGTAGCCACTAAATGTTAAGACAATGTTGATTGCTAAAAGCCTTGACTTAACTGGGTTTCTACTCAGCACGGGCTAAACGCCCCGCTATCCATGTACAGCACTCAGCACTCAGCACTTTACTATATCTGCTGAACTTAGCCCTTTGTGCAACACTGCTAAAACTTGTTGCATATTTCCTGCAACTAATGCTGATACATCAAGCCACAATCCCGGAAAGACTTGACTTTGAATTATACCTGACGCATCTGGTATCAGTGCTACGTATTCACCATTTTGCAAGCTGAACCAACTAACAGTACTATCAAAAACCTGCCAAACAATATATTCTTGAATGCCATTGCGACGATAGGCACGTTTTTTATCATACAAATCTTTGCTAGCACTGCTGGCGGCAACTTCTGCTACTAATTCTGGCGCACCTTCCACGTAACCATCAGTACCCAGATGAGACAATCCGCCACACGCTGCATCAATTAACAAAATGGCATCAGGTTGGGGTTCATTATCTAAATCTAGCCGTACAGTTGGATTATCGCCTAGTCTGACACTAGGCGTGGCTACTTTATAATTTCCCAGCCAAATCATTAAATTACCATGCGGTTCGGCGTGTGATTCAAAGCGCAAAGGTGATGCCACGTAAACGACTCCTTCAATCAATTCAGCTTTCTTGAGGTTGGACATGGCATTATAGCGACGCTCAAACTCTGGGCGAATGAGGCGATCGCCACTCTCAAGAGGCGGAATGTCGGAGGTAGAATCAGTTGGAGTCGAATGTTGTGGAGAGGTGTTGACCACGAGCGCAGGCAGTAGAAGTGGTTAAATTGATTGTATCGTAGTGCATTAAGCGAAAGAGACGTAGTACTAAGTCTCTACATTGTTTTTCGGTGCTAAGTCTCTTTCGACATCACTCAAATTTAAACATTAGTTGTCAAAAATTGAGCGTTTGCAGCTAATGTTCTTCCATATATAAGAAACACTTAAGCATTTGTAGTAAATGTATAATTAGTTTTTGCAAATGCTTAATGCTTTGCAACAAATGCTCTGACATGTATAAGAAACGTTTAAGCATTTGCAGCAAATGTATAATTAGTTGTTTCAAAGGCTTAATACTTTGCAACAAATGCTCTGATATGTATAAGAAACCTTTAAGCATTTGCAGCAATCATTGTAATGAACTTTTGACACTCTCCCGCCTGACTAAGTTTCGCTTCGCTCACTTAGTCGTAAAGGCGGGAGATTCTTCATTCACTGTCAGAATTTGCCCTAGCAGGTTTGCACCAACCAGCGTAGTGACTCCGACTCCTGAAGCGTTACTTTGGGTATGCCCTACCCTAGCTTTTGCAAGATTCAGAATATTTTTTGCGGCATTAACATCCCTCTGCAATTCACATCCGCAATTGCATACATGGCTACGAGATAATATTTTGTTTTTAGCAAACAAATCTCTTGCAAAAGTCCCTTCACACGGTAGAATAACGAAATTTTGCAAGAGGTCTTAATTATGAAACCATTTCTGTTTGTAACCGATTTAGATGACACCCTCGTGTATCGCACCGTCGGTGATGACAGCGCTTTACCAGAACTAAATCAACTGCTGGAGAGACATCGCCAAGAATACGGTACTAAAATCGTTTATTCTACCGGGCGATCGCCTGTACTTTACAAAGAACTCCAAGCTCAAAAAAATCTTTTGCAACCCGATGCCCTCGTCCTATCTGTGGGTACAGAAATTTACCTTGATGGTACTGATACTCCAGACTCAGATTGGTCAGAAATCCTCTCTCCGGGATGGGAACGGGAAACTGTATTATCTATTACGAAAAAATATCCTGAGTTAGTTCGGCAACCAGATTCAGAACAGCGTCCCTTCAAAGTGAGTTGTTTCCTAGAACAAGAAGTGTCTGCAAATGTTCTACCACAACTTGAAGCAGAGTTGCAGAAAAATAAATTAAATGTAAAGTTAATCTACAGTAGCGGTATTGACCTTGACATTGTACC
>CAXUOL010000200.1:0-9864 GCA_964252435.1 uncultured Nostoc sp. | reverse complement strand
TACCGATAAAGCCATTAATTCCTTTTACTGCTTCAAAATCGGCGAACGTACAGTTCTGAGACTTCGCCTGACCATTGAAATCAGTAACTTCTTTCAACGCTGTTTGAGTAATTACCATTTGTTGCCCTAGTACATATTGTCGTAATTCATAGCGCACAGGTGAGCCTTCAGAAATAAACGCAAACACAGTGCCTGTATCTAGATTGACCATTTCAACGCCATACTCAACGCGATTATTTTATGGGAGTTAGGTCACTTTCGGTAAAAGCGTTACAGGAATTGTTGATCTATAACTTGTACTTGTCGGGAGATGTCAAGCCCCTCAAACTTCGATACAACCAAAAGAGAGAGGCTTTACAAGATGGTGTCAAGCAATGGCAGATAAACCCCAAGAAATAGAAGTGAATAAATTAGTTAATTCACCCAGAGAAAATTCAGAAGTAAAAATTCCGGCTCAATCATCAATAGAAAATGAACCGTCTATAGTAGAGTCTTTGATTAAAACTGTTGCTGAGACTGGCCAAGCAGTTTTAGACACAGCAATAGGGGTGGGAGAAGCGACGGCAAAAGAAACACATAAGTTAATTGAGCAAACAACTCAAACCAGCGGTCAGGTTGTGAATCGCCTCAGCGAAAATTGGCTGATTAGAAAACTATCTGGAGTGTTAAATCTCAATTGGCTGATTAGCGATACTAACCTTGTTGATTTGGAAAAAGCAGAAGCGGCGGTAAACAAGCTCAAGAAACAGTATCCAAATGAATCACCCAGCCAGCTTGCTCACCGAATCATGGTAGAAAAAGCAACTCAAGCAGCCACAGTTGGATTAGCCACTAGTTTTTTGCCAGGAATAGCAGTGGCATTGTTGGCAATTGATTTAACAGCCACAACAAAATTGCAGTCAGAAATGCTTTATCAAATTGCATCTGTCTACGGGCTAAATTTAAAAGATCCTGCTCGTAAAGGTGAAATTTTAGCAATTTTTGGGTTGGCTTTGGGTGGAGGGCGTTTGTTGAAAGCTGCGGGGTTAGGCTTGCTGCGAAATGTGCCTTTAGCGGGTGCAGTGATTGGAGCTAGTTCCAATGCAACAATGATCTATTCATTGGGGTATGCTGCTTGTCGATTTTACGAAACCAAGCTGGATGAATCCACTTCCTTAGCATCGCCACAGACATTAGCAACATTAAAAGCCGAAAGTGAAAAGTATCTAGAAAGTGCGATCGCTCAACAAGCCCTCATGGATCAAATCTTAGTTCACATGATCCTAGCTAGTCATCCAGAAAAGACTTGGCAAGAAATTTTACCAGAATTAAAAGCTTTAAACCTCACTCCCACTTCGTTGGATGCCATTGCCCAAAATATTAAATCGCCCAAGCCTTTAGATGTATTGCTCAATCAACTGAATCGTGATTTTGCCATACCCTTGTTGGCTCAATGCTACAAAATTGCCCAGCTTGATAATCAGATTACAGCTGTTGAGCAAAAAATCATAGCAGCGATCGCCAGCAAATTTGACATTGACACAAATAAAATTGCGGGATAGGGCATGGGGCATTAGTCAGAGGAGGTAACAAGTAGAATTCTGAGCGGAGTTTATGAGTATCAAAGACAGAACTAACCCTTCTAAGCTGATTCAAAAGATTGAATGAGGCTAAACATTGTTAATAAGTTTAAAGCCTGCCAAATCGTTGAAGTTTGGCAGACTTTTGTAGTGTTTTACTAAACTAATGTTCTGTCATTAATTTTTCTAAATATAACTACCTCTCTTTTTTTTAAACCTTTTCCTTTTCTAACTCTAACTTTAAGTTGTTGTTTATCTAATCTAAGTTTTTGCCTAGCTAATTCCTGAGCTATTAATTCCTGAGCGCGGCTTTCAATTTTAATTTGGCTTTCTATTGGCTGTTCTTTAATTTTTTCTCTTAGGCTTTTACCCATTCTTCTTAGCATTCCTCTTTTAATTTTTTAAGATGACTCTTGTAGCGTGCATCAGCCTTTTGAATTAAGTTTTTATAAAAAAGTTTTTGGCTAACACCGGATTTGTCACCTGCAACTAATAAAATGGCTTGTCTCAATGGATCAAAAGCAAACGCCACACGCCAAACACCACCAAAAGCTGAGAATCGTAGCTCTTTCATCTTTACGTACTTTGACTCTTTGAGTGTATCAACATGAGGACGTTTTGCTTGTGGGCCAAACTTTTCTAAAACCTGAGCCGTAGCAAGCAACTCATTTTTTACTTCTTGAGGTAGAGCATCGAACTCAGACTCGAAATCATCATGAAACTCAACTTGCCATTCCACTAATTTATTATGGTTAAAATTTCATACATTTTCAAGAGTATATTGATTGACACTCTCAGCACTAAATTATAGCTACTGGCTCCTGCTTCCTCATCTCCCCTATCTCCCTCACTCCCCACTCCCCTTATACTGAAACCAGAATTTTGAGCAATACTGGTACAAGAAGGAATATTTACACAAAATCCCAAAATGAAAATTCAACCTAGTGATAAGCCTTTGCTAGAGTGGGCAGGCGATAGTTTGGCAATTGGATTATTTGAAGATGCAGTAGAGTTAACCGGAGAACTAGCTACTTTAGATCAAAAGTTTTCTGGGGTCTTAAAAGAACTGATTGCCGAAGAAGAATTTAAAGGTAAAGCCAACAGTACAATCTTCACCCGTGTAAATGCTGGTAGCCCAGTGCGGAAATTGATTTTGGTAGGTTTAGGTAAACCAGATGCACTAAAATTAGATACTCTGCGCCGTGCTGCTGCGGCTGTAGCCAGGGTAGGAAAAAAGCAAAAAAGCAAAATTCTCGGATTTAGTTTTCCATTGTGGAACAACGATCCAGCAGCCAGTGCCCAAGCGATCGCAGAAGGTGTGGAATTAGCACTTTACCAAGATATTCGCTTTAAATCCGAACCAGAAGATAAAGGTTCACAAATAGAAAGTGTAGATTTATTGGGTTTCGGTGGCCAAGAAGCCGCCATTACCCGCGCCAATCAAATTGTTTCCGGGGTAAATTTGGCACGACAATTAGTAGCAGCGCCAGCCAACGCAGTCACACCAATTACTTTAGCGGAAACTGCTCAAGCGATCGCTAAGGATTATGGTTTACAACTGGAAATTCTGGAACGAGAAGACTGTGAAAAGTTGGGCATGGGTGCATTTTTGGGAGTAGCCCAAGCTTCCGATTTGCCACCGAAATTTATTCACCTAACTTACAAACCAGAAGGTACACCCAAAAAGAAATTAGCAATTATTGGTAAAGGTTTAACCTTCGACTCCGGCGGACTCAACATTAAAGGTGCTGGTAGCGGCATCGAAACCATGAAAATTGATATGGGCGGTGCAGCTGCCACCTTCGGCGCAGCAAAAGCAATTGCTCAAATTAAGCCGGATTCGGAAGTTCACTTCATCTCAGCGGCAACCGAAAACATGATTAGCGGTCACGCCATGCACCCTGGAGACATTCTCACAGCATCAAATGGCAAAACAATAGAAGTTAACAACACCGACGCAGAAGGACGTTTGACCTTAGCAGATGCCTTGGTGTATGCCGACAAATTGGGATTAGATGCGATCGTTGATTTAGCCACCCTGACTGGTGCCAACGTCATTGCATTAGGTGAGGATATTGCTGGTTTGTACACTCCCGATGATGGTGTTGCTTCCCAAATCGAAAAAGCTGCTCAAACTTCAGGAGAAAAGATTTGGCGGATGCCAATGGAAGAAAAATATTTTGAAGGCTTAAAATCTGGTATAGCGGACATGAAAAATACAGGGCCGCGTCCAGGTGGTGCAATCACCGCTGCCCTTTTCCTCAAGCAATTCGTCAAACAAACCCCTTGGGCACACATAGATATTGCTGGCCCAGTGTGGACAGATAAAGAAAATGGCTACAACGGCTCAGGGGCAACTGGCTACGGCGTTCGGACGCTAGTTGATTGGGTGCTAGGAAGCGGGGAATAAGGAGCAGGGAAAGCAGGGGGAGCAGGGGAGGCACGGGAGAAATCAATTCAAAATTCAAAATTAAAGAACTTCTGCCTTCTGACTTGAAAGTGGGTTTAGGGGTGTAAGGGTGTGGGGTGTAGGGGAAAGCCAGATTTTCATGCAAGGCTTTTGAAATTTTTTCATCGGGGCTGCCTCCTGCCTCCTCTTTCCCAATACCCAATCCCCAATATCAACAATTCGTGCTATCTTGAGCTTGCCAGCAAAAATTGTTGCAATAGTAACAGAATTAATTTGGCGGTCAGAAAATTAAGCTTTTTCGGTAAAGCCATCTGGTAAAATTTGTAAGGTTTCTAGAAGCTGTGAGCAATGGGATCGACTCGTGTACGGATCGCAATTGACGCAATGGGAGGGGATCATGCACCCGATGAAATTGTTGCTGGCGCATTGCGAGCAAGAGAAGAATTGGGTGTAGATATATTTTTGGTTGGCGATCCCCAACAAATAGAAGCTGCCTTGCCATCAAAAACAAGTTTAGGGCAGGTAGAGATCGTGAATGCTGAAGAAGCGATCGCTATGGATGAGGAGCCTTTAAATGCAGTTAGACGCAAACGCAAGGCTTCTATCAATGTAGCGATGAATTTAGTCAAGCAACAAAAGGCAGATGCCGTGTTTTCTGCTGGTCACTCTGGGGCAGCTATGGCATCAGCTTTGCTCCGCTTAGGAAGATTACCGGGAATCGATCGCCCAGCCATCGGGACAGTTTTTCCCACAATTATTGCTGGTAAGCCAGTGCTAGTACTTGATGTTGGCGCAAATGTAGATTGCCGCCCCAAGTTTTTAGAGCAGTTTGGCGTTATGGGATCGGCTTACAGTAAGTATGTCTTGGGTACAACTGAACCGAAGGTGGGTTTGCTGAATATTGGTGAAGAAGACTCTAAGGGTAATGATGCAGCCGTCCGCGCTCACCAACTGCTACGTGAAAATTCCCAAATTAATTTTATTGGCAATGCTGAAGGGCGTGATGTACTTTCCGGTCGCTTTGATGTGATTGTCTGCGATGGCTTTGTAGGCAATGTATTGTTAAAATTTGCCGAAGCCGTTGGAGAAGTGATTCTGCAAATTCTGCGGGAAGAATTACCCCAAGGATTGCACGGTCAAATCGGTTCAGCACTCTTAAAACCCAACTTGAAGCGGATTAAGCAGCGAATGGATCACGCAGAACATGGTGGTGCTTTACTGTTAGGTGTGGCAGGAGTTTGTTTTATCGGTCATGGTAGCTCACAAGCCCCTTCAATTTTTAATGCAATTCGTATGGCAAAAGAAGCTGTTGACAACCAGGTGATACAACGAATTCAGTCCCAATATATGTTAGAGCGCGAGAGCGGTTAGCGATCGGCCATTGGTCATTGGTCATTTGTCATTGGTCATTTGCGAAGGACAAAGGACAACTGACAAAGGACAAAGAACAAAGGACAAAAAGCTGATAGCTTGGGAGATTAGGAGTGCAAAACTTAGGCGTAGCAATTACCGGAAGCGGCTCGGCAGTACCAGCAACTTTCCTACATAACCAGACATTGAGTGAACTAGTTGAAACATCAGATGAGTGGATCACTACAAGAACGGGAATTCGTCAACGTCGATTAGCTTTGCCATCTGAGTCCTTGAGTGTACTCGCTACTGCCGCCAGCAGTCAAGCGATCGCCGCTTCAGGAATTAAAGCAGAAGACCTAGACCTGATTCTGCTGGCGACTTCCACCCCTGATGATTTGTTTGGTAGTGCTTGTCAAGTACAGGCTCAATTGGGAGCCACCAACGCAGTAGCCTTTGACTTGACCGCTGCTTGTTCCGGCTTTGTGTTTGGTTTAGTTACAGCAGCCCAATACATTAGAACTGGTGTATATAGAAATGTATTGTTGATCGGGGCAGATATCCTCTCTCGCTGGGTAGATTGGGACGATCGGCGGACTTGTGTATTGTTTGGTGATGGTGCCGGGGCAGTGGTGTTACAGGCTGCCAAAAGCGATCGCTTATTAGGATTTGCACTTAAAAGTGATGGTACTCAAAACCATTGCCTCAACCTTGCTTATGCAGGTACTTCCCAAGAACTGCTGACTGATATAAATATCACCAAAGGCACTTACCAACCGATTACGATGAACGGCAAAGAAGTCTACCGCTTTGCTGTGCAAAAAGTGCCAGAAATAATTGATAAAGCCTTGTTTCAAGCCAACATCAGCGTCGATCAAATAGATTGGCTGATATTGCATCAAGCCAATCAGCGGATTATCGATGCCGTTGCCCAACGCCTGAATATCCCAGAACATAAAGTTATCAGTAATCTCGCCCAGTATGGCAATACCTCAGCTGCTTCCATTCCCTTAGCTTTAGATGAAGCAGTACGACAAGGTAAAATTAAACCCAATGACATCGTTGCTACATCCGGCTTTGGTGCCGGTCTTACCTGGGGCGCGGCAATCTTTCAATGGGGAAGGTAAAAAGTTATGAGTTATGAGTTATGAGTTATGAATTTTAACTCCTAACTCCTAACTCCTAACTCCCAACTCCTCACTTCTAACTCCTAACTCCTAACTCCCAACTCCTCACTCCTCACTTCTAACTTTTAACTTTTCTGACTCTTGACCAATGACAAAAACTGCATGGGTGTTTCCCGGACAAGGTTCCCAAACGCTGGGAATGGGAATGGACTTATTAGATATAACGTCCGCTAAAGACAAGCTTGCCAAAGCTGAGGATATTTTGGGCTGGTCTGTAACTGAAATTTGTCAAACTCAAGAAGAGAAGTTATCACAGACGCTGTATACTCAGCCAAGTCTTTATGTGGTCGAAAGCATTCTTGCTGACCTGTTTCGAGAGCGAGGACACCAGCCAGATTTAGTTGCTGGTCACAGTTTGGGAGAATATACTGCTCTTTATATAGCAGGTGTCTTTGAGTGGTCGACTGGTTTATATCTGGTGAAGCGTCGTGCAGAACTTATGGATAGTTCCGTCGATGGTATGATGGCAGCTTTAATAAACTTTGACCGCGAACAATTAGAAAAAGTCATTTCCCAAACGCCTGATGTGGTAATAGCAAATGATAATAGTTCGGCTCAGGTGGTAATTTCAGGTACGACTGAGGGCGTACAAGCGGTGATGACTCAAGTTAAAGCAAAACGTGCGATTCCCTTAAAAGTTTCTGGAGCATTTCATTCACATTTAATAGCACCAGCAGCTGCGGAATTCCAAGACATTTTAGAATCTGTGGAATTTCAACCCGCGATTGTGCCAGTGCTGTCTAATGTAGAACCAATCCCGTCTATTGATGCTGAGATTTTAAAGCAACGCCTGAACAAACAAATGACTAGTTCTGTAAGATGGCGAGAAATTTGTCTGCAATTAGCAGCTAACGGTATCGAACGAGTAATGGAAATTGGCCCTGGTAAAGTGTTAACTGGCTTGATTAAACGTAATAGCCCTGATTTAATTTTACAAAACATCCAAAATAGTAGTGATTTACCTGTTTAATTTTTTTAGCTTCTATTAGGTAGGGTTGAGACACGAGAATCATTACTTGCAGTGCTATCTAGACCAGACAGATGTATAGGAATCTGGTTTGATTCCTGAATTTACTTCTGTGGAGAGGAAACAGAGAACAGGGTACAGGGTATAGAAAAAAAGGGATAGATACGTACTGAGCCTTGTTCAAAAATCAAATAGTAATCCTATATATGCTACAGCGGTAGCTGAATCACAAATTCGAAGCAATTCATATCTACAACTTTTTTGCGTTTGATCTGGGTGTTGCGATCGCTTATGCTAAATTCAGTTTGATTTGCATTATCTTCTGTGGACAAAAACCGCGAACCGTTGATCAGTCTGGCACTTTACCACGCCTTTAAATGGTCAGTCGTTAGCCCCATGCTTCACGCTTATTTTCGGGGGCATATTTATGGTGCGGAAAATGTCCCCAAATCAGGGCCGCTACTAGTAGTGAGTAATCACGCTAGTTACTTTGATCCGCCGATTGTCTCTAATTGTGTACGTCGTCCAGTGGCGTACATGGCTAAGGAAGAGTTATTTAATATTCCCATTTTGGCGCAAGCGATTAAATTGTATGGTGCTTACCCAGTGAGTCGGGGAAATGCTGATCGCAATGCCATCCGTTCCGCCCTAGAATATCTCGATAAAGGTTGGGCTGTCGGTGTTTTCTTGCAAGGTACTCGCACCCCAGATGGTCGAATTACAGACCCCAAAAGAGGCGCATTGCTGCTGGCGGCGAAAGCAAAAGCCCCAATATTGCCGGTGAGTGTCTGGGGTACTGAAGGAATTTTACAAAAAGGAACGTCCCTACCTTGTGCAGTTCCCATAACTGTCAGAATTGGTAACTTGATTGATGCTCCTAGTTCCACTAATAAAGAGGAATTGGAAGGGTTGACACAAAAGTGTACCACGATAATTAACGAGATGCATGATTTAGGAAGATAAGATTAGACACGTCAGAGATATATGCTTTAGGGAGGTAGCGATCGCTATTAGGTTGATCTAATCTTAAAGTCAATTCGCTCTAGCAATTAACTAAGAAATTTCCAACAAATAAATTATCAATCTTGTCGGGTGGGCAACTTTATCGCACTACATAACTAGCTTTTGTCAAGTCTTAATTACGAGCTATAAATTGTAAATTATGAATCATTATGAGCGGATTTGAAGCCAAGAATTTTTGGGAGCGATTAAATAATCTGGCATTAGTTAGATTTTTGCTTTTAGTTGCTTCTGGCTGGGCAATTGTACAACTTTTAGCTTATTTTGAATCGGTCATTGTTATTTTTACATTTGCGGCAATTTTGGCTTTTTTACTCAGCTATCCTGTACAAGGGCTGCGGCGTTTTTTGCCCCACGGTATAGCTGTTGGTGTCGTTTTCTTGCTCAGTATTGTAATTATAGGTGGTCTGATAATTACTGTCAGCTTAACGGTTTTATCTCAAGGACAACAATTAATTAATAGTATCACTGCATTTCTAAACTCTTTAGTACCTTTATTAGAGGGATTAGAAGTATTTTTGCGTAACCGTAATTTACAGATAGATTTAAGTTTTATTGAAGAACAATTGCGGAATCAAGCCGTATCAACTCTTGTGACTAGTTTAGCCATTTTGCAAGGGTTTATGACGAACTTTATAACTTTTATATTGATTGCAGTTGTGGCTTTTTTCATGCTATTAGATGGAGATAAACTATGGAATTTTATTTTAAAAATAGTACCAAAACAGCGCCGTAATAGATTTACAAATATAATCAGAAAGTCTTTTTTAGGATTTTTTAGAGGTCAGTTGCTATTAAGCGCATTTTTAACAATTTCGACGTTCCTAGTTTTTATAATATTAAAAGTGCCTTTTGCTTTGATATTGTCAATAATAGTCGGAATTGTTGATATCATTCCTGGCATAGGGGCGACATTAGGAGTAAGCACAGTTACTCTATTCGTGTTGTCTCAAGGTGTTTGGTTAGCAGTGAAAGTATTAATAGCTTGTATTGTCCTCCAGCAGATACAAGATAACTTGATTGCGCCCAGAATTATGCAAGGTGCGCTAAATCTTAATCCTGTAGTGGTGTTTTTTGCTTTACTAGTAGGGGCTAGAGTAGCGGGATTATTAGGTGTTTTTATATCTATTCCTATCGCTGGAGTAATTGTGTCTTTATTTGAAATTGATGAAATGAAATCTGAAGTTTAGTTAGGAGTTAGGAGTTAGGAGTTAAGAAGTAGTAATTAAGGTAAAATAGTTTGTTTGTTAGCCAATAAAAATTGGGAAATGATGTCGGATTTAAGAACGGAATTAACAGAAATTTTGGATGAGGCAGAGTGGGAGTGGCTAATTCCTCATGTACAACGAGATGCAGTAATTTTGGTGGCGC
>CAXUOL010000199.1:0-9875 GCA_964252435.1 uncultured Nostoc sp. | reverse complement strand
TGAAAATTCCGAGAGTTGCACCACAGATGGAATTGCGATCGCAGCTTGAATCTCTGGGTCAATCACAACTGTACGCCATGTTACAACAAGTTGACCCTGTTGCGGCACAAAAGATTCATGGCAACGACTCAGTGCGGACTTTACGAGCATTAGAGGTATTTTATGTAACTGGATATCCAATTTCAGAACAGCAAGGGGAGAATCCACCTAGTTATCCGATTTTGCAAATTGGTTTAGATTGCGATGTTGAAAAGCTAGCTGCTCGTATTCAACAGCGTACTAAACAGATGATAGCAAATGGTTTGGTTGCTGAGGTGGATTATCTTTGTCAAAAATATGGCGCTGATTTGTCTTTGTTAAATACTTTGGGATATCAAGAAATTAAGCAATATTTGGCTGGGGATATTTCGTTAGATGAAGCGAAAGAATTAATAGTTTTGCATACCCGACAATTTGCCAAGCGACAACGTACTTGGTTTCGAGCATATCCGAAAATTGAATGGTTTGATGCGAACGATCCTGATTTATTAGAGAAGGTTTGGCAGCGAGTAAATGAATTTATAAATTGCACAAGTTCGTAAGATTATTTTGCTCACTGCAAAGACGCAAAAAACTTTGCACTTTTGCAGTAAGTACCCTATATATTATCGGGATCTACACCCATAGCCCGCAGCCTTTCTGCTAGTAATTGGGTGCGTTGTTCTGCTTGTTCAGCACGTTGTCGTTCTTGTTCAGCACGTTTTCCTTCTTGTTCAGCACGTTCATCTCCAGTCAATAAAACATTACCATCTTGGTAACACCAGCGTAACCAATGATCCTGTCTACCTTCAAATTCACCTTCCCACAGAGTTACACCTAAACCAACTTGTTCTAACCAAATTTCTGAAGTTTCAAAGTAGCGTGTTCCCCTAAGTTCATAAATGCGTAGTACTTTTTCTCCTAATTGCTGATTTGGGTCATATACGATGTAGTAACTAGCGCGCATTTGTTCATAAATTTTCAGTTTTTTGCCAAGTTCATCACCTTCTTTATTAGAGACAATTTCGAGGACAACTTCGGGAGGTTTGCCAAAACGCCAAACCATATAACAACGATTTTGTTTTTCCCACCAATTTTCAGGTACTTGCACATCTAAGCTGAGAAAGATATCGGGTACAATTGCAGGTTGACCGTCTGTATGGTAAATCCCAACATTGGCTGCTGCTAAAAAAGTCTGCGGCTGTAGAGAACTATAAAGAGAGCCAATTAAAAGGCGTTTCTGTTTAGAAGTAGCAAAATTATCTAAAGTGTCATTTTCAGTGATTAACTGGTTAGCATCTGGCACATAATAATCATCATCATTGATTAAAAGTTGCTCAATCATGACTTTATCTAGTATTTGACAATGTGATCCTACTCTTCCCTCTGCCATTCTTTAACAACGGCTATTGCAATATTAAGGTAAGGATTATCAAGCAACTCTTCTAGTGCCTTCTCCCCTCCGGCTTTGAAAGCTCTCACAATCCTGCTTCTTTGCTCTGGAGGAATCTCGTAAGAGACTATGTTTTGTTTTTCCCCTTGAGTAGTATTAGGTTTATTTTTCTCAAGTTTTTCTAAAATTCGCTGTATGTCTTTTGCGAATTGAGATAAATCTTGCTTTTGCTCAGATGTATATTGAACAAATTGTTGAGTGTTTGTATTTGTATTTGTTCCCTGATTACCAACAGTTATATTTGAGTTTGTTTGGTCGAAATTGCTAGTGTTGCTCATATTCCCCCTTGTAGTCTTAGACTGTTTATTGTCGTTATGGATAGTAACATGAAAAAAAGGTGATGAAGGATCTACTTTATTATCCTGATTTTTGAAATTTGCAAGGTGATGACTTTCTCTTTTCTTATCTTCTCTTTCTAGTGTGTTATTGTTTTGATTTTGATATCTTTTAATCAATAACAATAATACACCCACGGTAGTAATTACTCCAAGCAAGATAAAAGCATTTTTTATCCATGAGTCTGGATTAGGCGAAGGGTTTCGATCTGGGCTGGGTGTAGGATTAACGATACTTGGACTAGGCGCAGGAGCAATCTTATCGCTGTTATAGTTCAAATCATTTTTAATAAAATCTTGAAAATATGGATTATTGTTTAATATTTTAAGCTTTGTGCTGCCAAAAGTTTTGATTTCAGCTTCTATCAGCAAAGAATTTATCTCTTCCAATAGCTGCTTATTTTTAGGTTCATCTGTATGATAGACCACGAATCCATATGCTTCATTACTTATCAGATCAGATTTAATAGAATATTTTTCTGCCCCTACTTCCTCATTTAATTTGTTTAAAACACGCCTCAAAATCATTTCATCATTAAAGTATATATGTATTCTATCTCTTCTTAGTTTTTCTATTCCATCACTATTATCTTTTAAAGTTTCAATGCTTTTATCTTCTAATGAAGGATAAGCTTTTTTTACTATATCTATAGTAGTTGTTCCATCAATGACACCAAATTTTAGTGTTTCAAACTCCTTTCCAGGAGAAAGCTTTTGTATATTTTCTTTCAATCCTAAAGCAGTTGCACCTGTCCAACCAAAAGCTTCAGAAAATTTACCAGCTAGATTATTTCGACCAATTTTATTTCTACGTTTTAAGGTTATGGTGTTAGAACCACATTCAGCATCAAGTTCTTTATTATTCTTTTTTACTATACCAGTAAAACGATCGTCTCTTTCCATCTCTACTATTTCTATCTTCGGAAACTTTTTTTTCCTCAAAGTTTTTATTAAGGCATAACAGTAACCTTTCCAATTAGCTGCTTCATCGTCATAATAGCTAATAGGTGCAGATGTTTTCCGAAGACCAACATAGTAAGTTTGTGCCTCATTTACTCCCTCCTTATTACCACTACTTTTTGCCGTTTGTGTTGAAGCAGGAGAATTTAATAAAAAAATTATTAGCGTTACTAGTATGCCTAATGAAGAGTTCAGCTTGCTATCATAATTCAGCTTCATAGTTGGTATTGAAGATAAATAAAGTTTGTAGTAACCTTATCAATCCCTTATGGGCTTGAATTGATTCGCTAAAAAGACTTAAGAAAATATGCAATTATGCTGACAACACAACTAATCACATTTACAGTAAAATTACGTAAAAACTAATAGTTTCGTAAAAATATGGTTTTTTTGTAAATATATTCACTATATTATCGTGAGTGACAGGATAAGTTGTACTTGAGTTCCCCTTAATTTCTCGGAGACACTCAAGTTTATGTTTCTTACTGCTGAATCAGTACAGCATAAACTGGGTTGGACTGAGAACCTTAGCAAAGATTTGTCCCAAGAGCATAAGCCAGCAATTAACAGGATGTTAAGTTTAATTACCGTTCAACACAACCTGTCTATGAGAAGCTTGATACCCAGAAGGCGTTAAACTTCGCTTATCATATCTGCTTTATTCAAATCAGGCGATCGCACTTACTCTACATCAAATGCGTAGACGCAAAGTGGCTTGTCGTCAGACATCGCTTTTTACTCACTCTTGACTGCTATTCTTGCAACAATAGTAATTACAGCTATACCAACCAGCCTGCAACATCTACCTTGAACTTTAAAAAACTATGCTTACCCAAGATAAAAAACAATACAACTGGAAACCCATTATCAAAGCATTCGAGGCTGTCCTTGGCAAAAATGGCGTGGTGCAACGCCGCGAAGAACTCATTACCTATGAATGTGATGGTTTAACTGGCTATCGCCAACGTCCGGCTGTGGTGGTGTTACCCAGAACTACAGAACAAGTTGCCCAAGTGGTGAAAATATGCAACCAATATTCTATTCCCTTCATCGCACGCGGTTCTGGCACTGGTCTATCGGGTGGCGCTTTACCAGTGATCGACTCTGTTTTAATTGTCACTTCGTTAATGCGGCAAATCCTCAGCATTGATTTAGAAAATCAACGGACAGTTGTACAACCAGGGGTGATTAATAGTTGGGTAACACAAGCTGTCAGTGGTGCTGGATTTTACTACGCTCCTGACCCTTCCAGTCAAATTATCTGCTCTATTGGGGGCAATATTGCTGAAAATTCTGGTGGCGTACATTGTCTTAAATACGGTGTCACCACTAACCACGTTCTAGGATTAAAAATTGTCACGCCAGAAGGGGAAATTATCGATTTAGGCGGACAAATCCCAGAAATGCCTGGTTATGATTTAACAGGTATTTTTGTTGGTTCTGAAGGCACTTTAGGAATTGCCACAGAAATTACTTTGCGAATTCTCAAAAGTGCAGAATCAATTTGTGTACTTTTGGCAGATTTTACTAGCATTGAAGCTGCCGGGGCAACTGTTTCTGACATCATCAGCGCCGGAATTATTCCTGGTGGTATGGAAATGATGGACAACTTCAGCATCAATGCAGTTGAAGATGTTGTCGCAACTAATTGTTATCCCCGCGATGCTACTGCTATTTTACTAATAGAAATTGACGGTTTAGAAGTGGAAGTTGCAGGGAATAAGCAGCGAGTTACCGAAATTTGTAAAAAGAATGGGGCGCGGAATGTCACTTCTGCGACTGACCCAGAAACCCGATTGAAATTATGGAAAGGACGCAAAGCGGCTTTTGCTGCGGCTGGGCATTTAAGTCCAGACTATTATGTACAAGATGGTGTAATTCCCCGGACTCAGTTGCCTTATGTTTTACATGAAATTGAGGCATTAAGTAAACAATATGGTTATCGTGTTGCTAATGTGTTTCACGCTGGTGATGGCAATCTTCATCCACTAATTCTTTATGATAATTCTATATCTGGAGCATTAGAGCAAGTAGAAGAAATGGGTGGGAAAATTCTTAAACTTTGTGTCCAAGTCGGTGGTAGTATTTCTGGCGAACATGGTATCGGTGCAGAGAAAAAGTGCTATATGCCACAGATGTTTAGCGAAGTTGATTTAGAAACTATGCAATGGGTAAGACAAGTTTTTAATCCTAAAGGGTTAGCAAATCCTGAAAAGATATTCCCCACACCACGAACTTGTGGAGAAGCAGCAAATGCATCAGCACTCAAGCAATTTGAAGGTGTGGAAAGATTTTAAGAAGAAAGAGTTCAGGAGTTAGGAGTTAGGAGTTAGGAGTTAGGAGTTAGGAGTTTGGAGTTTGGAGTTTGGAGTTTGGAGTTTGGAGTTTGGAGTTTGGAGTTATAATTTATTACGTTTTGGTATCGTTAAGTATATTCATTACCAAAAATGGCTCCGTATTATTTCAACTATTCTGACTCCTGACTTCTGTATTCTGAATTCTGAATCATTATTTATTTACATCATCCGGAGGATTACAACTTTATTTTGTAGTTATATATATTCCGATCGCACTAGGTCACGCTTACAAATGAATCGGGTTGCTCGCCGTTGTGTTTCTTGCTTGCTGTGTTTGGGATTAGTAGTCGCAATAACCGTTTTTTTACCCTCTTCACTGCCAGTTTATTCCCAAAAAACCAGTCCTTTAACTACAGAAATTCGCGGCGTTTGGATGACTAATGTTGCTAGTGGTGTACTATTTGTCCCTTGGGGCATTAACCGTGCTATAAATCAATTATCGACTCTCAACTTTAATACAATTTATCCTGTAGTTTGGAACCGAGGACATACTTTTTACAAGAGTGCTGTAGCCAAAATTACTACAGGTTCAGAAACTCAACCTTTGCTTAACTTCATGCACGGTGGACAGGATGTTTTAGCAAAAATAGTAACACTTGCCAAAAATAAAGATTTGAGAGTTATTCCCTGGTTTGAATATGGGTTTATGACGCCGCATTATTCACAATTAGCTAGGCGTTATCCTGACTGGTTGACAATTGGGCAAGAAGGTATAAACTCTATTCAAGATGCTCCACCAGAAGAAATCGACAATTTTTTAATCACTAAACAAGCTTGGTTGAATCCCTTACATCCACAAGTACAAGAGTTTATCCAAAGGTTAATTTTAGAAGTAGTCAGGGATTATGATGTGGATGGTATTCAACTTGACGACCATTTTGGGATGCCTGTACAGTTCGGCTACGATCGCTTCACTATAGAACTCTACCAGCAAGAACATCAAGGCAAAAGTCCCCCTACCGACCCTTTTAACTCAGAATGGATGCGGTGGCGGGCAGATAAAATTACTGATTTCATGGCAGAAATCTACCAAGCTGTCAAGGCGGTTAAGCCCAAAGTTAGAATATCTTTATCTCCCAATTATCAAGCTTTTGCCTACAAATACTATTTGCAAGATTGGGAAAATTGGGTAAAAAAAGGTTTAGTTAATGAGTTAATTTTGCAGGTGTATCGAAATGACAAAAAGTCTTTTATCGCTCAACTAGAACAACCATCTATAAAATTGGCTCAAAGTCTAATTCCTGTAGGTATTGGGATATCAACAGGAACGGTAGGTAATCCGGTGAAAATGGCACAAGTTAGAGAACAGGTTAAGGTAGTGCGCGATCGCAATTTTGATGGTATCTCCTTTTTTTACTGGGAGAGTCTGTGGGGTTACATTGTACCAGAATCACCCCAACAGCGACGCAAAGGTTTTTTTGAGATGTTTAATGCAAAAACTGTCAGACTATTACAAACAAAGAAACTTTGATGCCATTCGTGCCTAAAAATACTAAATTTGGCTTTACGTTGCTGTGGACTTTAGCTACTTTTGGCGGATTTTTATTGAGTTTACTCTTAATTGAAGTCGGCGAAAAGCCAGATGTTGGGGTGGTAGAGGCTGCTATCGGCGGATTTGCAATCGCACTTCCTCAAGGTTGTCTTCTCAAAGAACCTATATTTTGTATCAGGTGGATTTTGTCAAGTCTTTTGGGTTGGAGTATTATTACTGCGATCGGTATTGGTGCAGTGGGTTGGATTGTACCTAGCACTCAGATTCTTCCCTTGAGAATCCTGTCAGGGGCGGTTTATGGCGCCCTTGGCGGCTTGGGGATTGGATTGGCACAATGGTTAGCAATTCCCCAGGCTGTAGCTTGGCGATGGATATTTGTCTCTGCGGCAAGTTGGGCTGTTGCTATCCCCGTGGGTTCGGCTGTGGGGACGATCTGGCGCTACTTAAGCCAGTTATTTTTAGGTGAAGTCATCGGATTAGCCATCACTTGGCTGCTGGTTGGTATTCTCACAGGAATCAATGCTCATAAATTGCGATTGTAACTCCTTTTATTAAGAATTATAAACTTAATTGATATATACTTAGGTTTGCATTTAGATATATGCAACAATATTAAAAAACTGTTAAAAATAAATTACAGAAAGTTTGCCCTCACCTGCAAATGTATTTTCACCTTCAAAAAGCAGGATTTTGTTAAGCTGACTCCTATTAGCTTTCCTAGATTTCTGACAAGAAGTAGAGAAAGATCAAAATTTCGATGAGCAACGGCTGACAATACTTTGCTATAGGCGCTAAAGTGCATCTACTACAAGCTTAACGACAAGAGAGCGCCTAGAAGAGTCAGTAATACAAGAGTGGGACTCTCGCATGAATATAAATCCAGTGGAATCAACTATGGAGTTGACAAAATTATCACCACCTCAAATTCTTTTTGGCACAGAAGTAGATGAAAAAAGTAGTAGTGAGCAGTTTCTACTAAGCATGTACGATTCTGTACAGGCATCAATATTTGTAGTTGATGTTCTGGAGGATGGAGATTTTCGATATGTGGCCCTTAATCCTACTCATGAGCGGTGGATAGGGATTCGCTCAGACGATCTCCGGGGCAAAAAACCAGAGGATATTCTTTCCCCCATTGATGCTGCAAAGGTGCGTCAGCATTATGCTGACTGCGTGCGATTCGGCACAACTATTTCTTACGAACAATGTTTGCAATTCCAGGGAGTTCCTACTTGGTGGAGTACGACTCTCACCCCACTAAAGGATGCTAACTCTAGGGTTTATCGATTGATTGGTACTAGTAGCAATATTACCCCTGTGAAACAAGCAGAACAAGCAGTTGGACTCCAGATTGAACGAGAGCAACTGCTAGAAGCGATCGCTGGACGGATTCACCAATCTGTAGAATTAGAGACAATTCTGCATCAGACTACAATTGAACTGCGGCAGTTTTTGAATTGCGATCGCGTGTTAATTTATCGTTTCGAGGCTGATGGTAGTGGAGTAATCATTGCCGAATCAACTGTAGCTGTCAGCGATCCCCTATTGGGAAAAAACATCACCGATTCCTGCTTGGGTGGCAAACATTCAGAACACTACGGACAAGGTTGCATTCAAGTTGTCGAAGATATTTATGCAGCCGATTTGCATCCTTGCCATATAGATTTCCTTACATCTTTGCAGATCAGAGCCAATCTCGTCGTGCCGATTTTCCAAGAGCAAGATATGTGGGGGCTATTGATTGCCCAGCATTGCCACCAATCGCGTCAATGGCAGCAAACAGAAACTGACTTGACTCTTCAGTTGGCAACTCAAATCGGTATTGCAGTCCAACAGGCAGAACTTCATCAGCAACTCCAGGATCTCAAAGCCAAGATGGAGTTACAGAAGCAGAAGCAGATCAATCAGTTGCAGCAGGTGCGAAACTTTGCAGCCTTGGTGCGACGTATGACAGAACAAATCCGCGACAGTCTGGATCAAACTCAGGTGTTGCAGACACTTACCCAGGAATTAGCACAGTTACTAAACCTTGAGCGTTGCCAGATTGAACTCTACAGTACCTGCCAAACTCTAGTTACTATTACCTACGAATACAGTGTTGATTTACCTAAATATCAAGGATTAACTAAACAGATTGCAGACCATCTTGAAGTTTATCAGCCGCTGTTGCAAAAACAACCATTGCAATTTTTGGAAATTGTACCAGGATGGGAACCAAAGTTGCTAGTTATGTCCCAGATGGCTTGTCCAATTTTTGATCCTCAAGGGATTTTGGGAAATATTTGGTTGACAAGACCATCACAAGAGGCTTTTGACGAATTTGAAATTGAGCTAATGCAGCAGGTAGCAAATGAATGTGCGATCGCCATTCGTCAAGCCCAGCTTTACAAACAAAACCAGGCACAGGTAAAAGAACTAGAAAAATGCGATCAACTCAAAAACCAATTTCTCAGAACCCTATCCCAAGAACTGCGGACACCAATAACAAGCATCAGCCTTGCAGTCCAAACTCTCGAAAGTGTCCTCACACCAGCAGAAATATCAGAAATAGAAATAGTACCGCAACTCTTGCAGATTCTGCATAACGAGTGTGGGCGAGAAAGCAAGTTAATTAACGACCTCCTCACACTCACATATCTTGAAGCCGAACCCGATCCCCCAACCTTGATTGCCATTGACTTTCAAAGCTGGCTTCACCCGATTATCGAGTCTTTTCGAAACCTCACCATCTGCCAGCGACAGCAGTTACACCTGACTGTCGATCGTGCGCTGCCGCCTTTGGAGACAGATATCACTGATTTGGAGCGGATTGTCACCGAACTGCTCAACCATGCCTGCAAATACACCCCAGCTGGGGAAGCGATCGCAGTCTCTGCTCAGTTGATCGGGGATACAGTCGAGCTTAATATTACCAATTCGGGAATAGAGCTTACCAGCAATGAACTCTCACGGATTTTTGAACCTTTCTATCACCTTTCCAAACACGATCCTTGGAAACATAGCGGCACGGGGCTGGAATTGGCGTTAGTACAGAAAATGGTCAGACATTTAGGCGGCTCAATTTATGTAGAGAGTGCAGCAGGTCAAACCACCTTCATCGTCAAATTCCCCTTTTAATTAGTTTTTTGGGTGCGGCACTAACTAAATTGTCAAAAGTTGTGCTATAATTGTTATTTATGTGGGTGACTAGCTCAACGGTAGAGCAGTAGACTCTTAATCTATTGGTTGCGGGTTCAAATCCCTCGTCACCCACTATTCCA
>CAXUOL010000198.1:0-9887 GCA_964252435.1 uncultured Nostoc sp. | reverse complement strand
CGCGATCGCCTAAAAAAGTCAGATCCACATTTAAGCCAGAACGCAGTTTATCTATGCCAGTATCGAGGGCAACCCGCACCTGAAAGGATGTCACACCTTGTTCCACCACTGCTTCGGGAGCAATCAGGCGCACATGACCTTTAAAAACTTGATCGGGATAGGCATCGGCGACAATTTCCACTTGCTGTCCCTGTTTCATTCTGCCAAGATCGGCTTCGGGAACTTGAGCTAATATTTCTAAACCGCGTGCTACAGCAACAATTGAACTAGAAGTTGCCGATGCACTAGTAGAAGCAGAAGTTGTGGGTGTGACAAACGCGCCTGGTTCGGCATACTTTTGGGTAACAATTCCCGACAAAGGAGCGCGAATAATAGTATCTTCCAATTGCACTTGTACACCCTTTAACTGAGCCTCAGCAGAAGCAACAGCGGCTTGACGCTGGGCAATTTCTTCAGAACGAGTGCCATCTTCTAACAGTACCAATGCTGCCCGTGCTTCATTCACAGCAGCTTGGCGTTGGTCAATTTCTTCACTCCGAGTACCACTTTGGACTAAAGAAAATCGTTTTTTCGCTTCTTCTAAATTGGCTTTAGCACTTTTGTCGTCGCTGATGGCTTGATCGAGTAATTGTTTTTTTTCTGCTCCCTCTTTATATAGATATTGGTAACGCTTTACCTGTTCGCTGGTGTAATTCACCCTTGCTTGAGCTGCATCTACTTGAGATTGAGATTGAGCAACCTCTTGGGGACGATTACCAGCCTTAGCTGCGGCTAATTGGGCTTGAGATTGTGCTAATCGCGCCCTAGCTTGAGCGATTTCTTGAGGACGACTCCCAGCAAGGGCTTCGGCTAGCTGTGCTTGACTTTGGGCTAAGTTAGCACGGTACTGGCTCCTTTGAGCTTCAATACTGGCGCTATCCATGCGGGCGAGAATTTGCCCTTGTTGAATGCGATCGCCTTGTTCCACATATAATTGCGACAGCACTCCAGGATTCTTCGGACTAATATTTACGCTTTGAACTGGCACTACTTTGCCACTAGCTGTAATCCGCAAAGTGACGTTTTGTGCTGCTACTGGCACAGTTAATTGAGCAATATCTTCTTTATTTGTCCCTTGATTTACCAAAGTGTAAGTTGTTACAGTACCCACAACCAAGGCACTCCCCGCCATCAGCCCAATCAGCCAGCGCAATGGATACTTAACTTTGCCAATAACTGGAATTTCTATGTGCGTAGCCATATTATAGAAGCCTGTAAATCTTGCTGTATAAGAGTAGCCTTTAGTTAGAGGACTAGTGGAGAATACGGAATTGTTAAAGCTTTGGAATTAAATTTTTATGAATCAAATAACAACCAGACGCATAATTGGCTTCATAGTTGCTTAATCTTCCTTCATACTAGGCATTCGTATTTCTGTATGTCTTCACCTGAAAGGGTGACTTTAGCCACAGCATATTAGTGCAATCCAGAACTATTCGTGAGAAACAAGATCCCCGACTTTTTTGAGAAGCTGGGAATCTCCGGCTGGCAATTCTCACAAATCAGATAGGATTGCTATAGTGCGATCGGGCTTTAGTTGCTCTGTATACTTTTCTTTTTCCCTACTACCCATTACTTACCGTAAAGGGATCTGTAATTATTGTTGAAATTGGGTTAACAACCAAGCGCCAACTTGACTTTGATTTATTTGACGAGTTTGCCGTAATGCATCGTTTAATAAAGAAATTGCTAATCCTGGTAATATCTGAGATTCTGTAATCCGCCTACTACCTTGGTTTTCAATAGCAAAAGCCATAACTTGGACATTCTGGACATTTAAAATCCAGTATTCTTTTACTCCTAAATCTTCGTATAAAAGTCGTTTTTCACCTTGGTCGTCAGCAAGTGAGGTATTAGCTACTTCAATAACTAAATCTGGTGGTGGATATATATCTAGGTTAATGATAGAAGTACCGTAAGGAATAACATCAGCATTTTCCCCAATGTAGTAAGATACATCAGGTTGAGCTTCCTTAAAACCTGTTTTCCGATATGTACAATTATCCTTGCCATTTAAAGCAATATTTTTGATGCTGGCAAACAAGTTAACAGCAAAGATAATTATTGTATGGTCGCTGGCATGGTCATTCCCAATTGGCGGCATTTCAATCCTCATCTGTCCATTGTGGTAGTAGCCCTTGGCTTTTTCGTAAGTAGGATTTTCAATTATTTGGATATATTCATCCCAAGTTGCTGTTATCCAGGTATCGGTTGCTAGTTGGGTCTGTAATTCGCTCATAATATTGCGAAAGAGGAACTTTAACAACGATCATACAAGTTTCATTTTCCAGCACTAAGCCAGCCAGGGATTGTAAATCCCTGTCTAATTGCAAAAGTCCATTAAAAATGGACTAAAAACCGAGGAAAATATACAGCTGCTTTTTATAACTCTATTTCAACAAATTCATGATTTTCACTGGCAGGTGCAAGATGTCAACAGTCGGAGACTGGGAACGAGACAAACGAGACAATATCTAAAAGCTTGTTCTCGGCTGGCTTTCACGTTAAGTTGACACCAATGGGCTTTGCCAAAGCCAACATCCTGATATGTGTTGGGTTGCGCTCCGCTCCACCCAACCTACATCTAATGCACTATTTTAAGCTTGACATGCTACTACTTCCAACAGATACACAACAGTTCTCAGCAACGAATCATCCAGTTGCATTTTTCTCAATTCCTAGTGCCTTATAGCTCTGTGCTAACTGCTGCCAGCGCGACTCAATCTCCTCGTAGCACTCCTGTGAAGAAAGTTCTTCTGCACTGTGTAGATTCAAGATGTAACAAACGCTTTGAGAAAATTCCTGAAGATTAGCATTGAATACAAGGTTCTGGGGTGTCAATTCACGCAGGTATCGATGGCGGTGGTAGAGGAATTTGTTGTTGTCTACCTGATTATAGTGATCCATATAAAAATCCTGATTAATTTACAGCAGTTTTCATGTATTTGAACCACACCTGTCGTAGGGGCGCAAGGCATTGCGCCCCTACCGCGTGTGTCTATTTACCTGAAAATAGCTGTAATTTGGGAATCATTATTATGATTACATCCTAGTGTTATAAATCATGTTTGAGTAACGTATAAGTTGTTTGATATGAGCTAAAAAATTTAAATAATTTAAAATACAGCAGAATTTAAAAGTTAGCAGTTAATGGAAAAATCTTGTTAGCGACAATCTAAAATTCTTTATCCGGTTTGCTGTGCATTGCAAAATATGTAGTATATTATACAGTAAAGTAACGTGAGTTCGACAGACCTCTCCTTTTAGGAGCTACGGTGTACACAGAACCCAAAAGCCTCTACCCACGTTTTTGTGAGAGTGAAACTGTTACATTCACCGACATCCCGCCCAGAACTGAAGTTCAGGGCTGATAGCGAAAGTCCACTGAAAGTGGACTAAATAATTAATTCAGTCCACTTTCAGTGGACTTGGGCTATGAGACTCGGAATTGATTCCGAGGCGGGATAGAACACACAGCGAGATTCATTGGCTGCGGCAAGACTTGTGTGTACACCGTAGCCTAAAAGGAGAGGGAGGAGTAACGAGAAAAGAAAAGTTTTTGCTCCCCTCTCCTACGAGGAGCTACGGTGTATACACAAGTCCTAAAATCCTTGCTTGGTAAGATACAAGCCTTATTAGGCAAGGTTTTGAACCGATCAAGCTGATTATCAATAGTGTCAGCTTATTGATATAGGTTTAACGGAAAATCAAGGATTTAAAAAATAATTTTCTGTTCTTTTCTGTCCATTTGATTCCCAACTCGACTTGTGTATACACGGTAGCCTACGAGGAGAGGGGCTGGGGGAGAGGTCAAAATAGCAGTTGTCGAACTCACGTTAAAGTAATCATTTGTGCCTAACTACTGATTAGCCTTGCAATTAATTGCAAGGCTAATCAGTAGAGGTTTTAGTTATTTCATTTTTTCAAAACCACATGGAAAGAATTTAAATACCCAGTAATGGTTTTAGCTAATATCTTCTGCTGTTTTTTTGTAGTTATTGCCATTACTTGATATAGTCTTCCTTCAGCAACATACATTCTACTTTTAGTAATTTTCCCTCCAGAATTGATGTACTCAATTTCTTTGCCGGGATGATTATTGGAACTACGAATGTTTCGTTGACTAATTAAATTACTTTTCGTAGTCTTTAAAGCCATATCTCGTGCATTATTAAGTACAGCTTCGGGGTCAGCCATTTGACCGTAACTATAAGGAAAATCATTGTAAGCAACTATGTATGCTACTTGCTGTTTTGGTGGTTGAGCAACAAATATTTCTAAGGTAATTTCCCCCATGTAAGTTTTTTGGTATTCGGTATTTCTGTTGGGGTTTCCCGGCATCAAAATACTAAAGCGCCCATCTGGAGCGGTAAATAACTTCCATTGTGGCTGGACGGGTTGAGAAACCTTTGGTTTGACAACAGCCGCCGGAGGTTTGGGTTGACGCGCTTCCACAAAAACAGAACCACCACAAACAAGTGTGGCGGCGATTAATGGCAACAGCCTTTTAACTGTCATATTTTTTGCCTTTTGAGATGTCGATCTCACTGATGATGCTAGCTGTTATAACCTAGCAGCACATAAAGCAGCACCAATTAGGCCCACTTGGGAGTTAAGGATAATATATACCGGGATATCTTCGAGGAGGCGGCGCATCCTGCCTTTTTGGGTGAAATTTAATAAGAAACCGTTGTTTTGAATTAAAGGCAGGATTTTGGGCGCAATTCCACCAGCAATGTATAAACCACCATAAGGTAAGAGTTTCAGGGCGAGATTGCCAGCTTCTGCACCGTAAGCTTCTATAAATAATTGCAAAGTTTGTTCCGAGAGGCGATCGCGTTTTTCTAGTGCAGCTGTACCAATGACAGCACCAGCATCGACACTTTTCTCTTCCTGTCCCGCTTCTTGTTCCCAAGTTCTCACGATTTGGGCGATATCTGGTGATTCGGTGGCAAATTTGCGATCGCGCAGAAATTGGTAAATTGCCACAATTCCCATTCCAGAAACCACGCGTTCCACAGAAAGGCGCTGGATATCATGCTTACCCAACAAGTATTTTAACAGTTGAAACTCGATCTCGTTCCGAGGAGCAAAGTCAGCGTGTCCTCCTTCTGAAGAAAAAACTTGATAGTCATTTCCCTGTTTAATTAAAAATCCTTGACCTAAACCAGTACCAGCACCAATAATTGCAATTGGGGCTTCAGGTTGAGAATTGCCAACTTGCAACGTCAGCAAGTCTTGTTTTTGTAAACCTAAAATGCCGTAACCAATGGCGGCGAAGTCGTTAATCAAAGAAATATGCGGGATACCCAATTCTTCTTGTAGACGTTCGGTATCCAGGAACCAAACTAAATTGGTCAGTTTGGCAGTATTTTTGACAATGGGGCCGGCGATCGCAAAACAAGCTTTTTCTGGTATTGGTGTATTAGCTTTGAGCAAAAACTGCTGCACTATCGGTACTAAATCGGGAAAATCGGCACTGTGGTAACTTTCCTGATAAATAGTATGTAAAGCTGGTGAATCTGATGTTTCAACCAATTGCAGAATAGTTTTCGTCCCGCCGATGTCTCCTGCTAGTAATAAAGTCATAGAATTTATTGGTGAATTAAATTACTTTTTTTGTAAGATATACCCAACCTAGCAGAAGTCATGAACGCAAATCTCTATCAGAGGTTTAAGCAAATCGAATAACTTCTTCTATGTGGGTTAAATGGGAAGTATCTCCCTTTAGTTCTAATAACCATTCTGGATCTTCGCGTACCACTTTTACTAGAGAACATAAAGAAGCTTTAACTTCTGTTTTGGCAATTTCCCCCACTAGCCCCATTGCTCCGCCCAACACAGATGCACCATGTGCCACTAGCAGGATATCTTCTGGGAAGAACTCAGTAGCTAAACATCTAGCAGTTTGCCCAGAACGGTCTCGCACTTTTTCGCGAGTTTCAGGATATTTGGCAGCGATGCGTGGAGTGTAGCTGGTGTCAATTCTCTTGAATAACTCTGCTAATGCTGGAGTCGAGAGTCTTTCGGGTTCTTCTGTCATCCAAACTGGGTTTAGCCATTCACTCAAACCTGTTTCGAGTTTGATCGATAAGTTGAGCATTTCTGCAACTGCGTTTGCCGTCTGTACAGTTCGCAGGAAAGGAGAAGCGAAAATATGGGCAATCTTTTCTCCTTTCAATCGTTTAGCTAATTGTTGTGCCTGCACCATACCATCATCAGACAAAGGTGGATCGTAGCGTCGTTCGGCGGTAAGAAACCAATCAGGGTTTACGAAGTCGAGGCGGTTAGCGTGTCTTGCTATCCAGATGATTTGACTCATGGGTTTAATTATTCTGGTGAATAGAATTCGCCGCTAAACAAATATATAGATATCTGCAAGGAGGGCTGCAAATATTAATATATGACAAAAATTGTAATAATATTTAATAATACTAATGATTAGGAAAAGTTATAAATGCTGTCAATGTAGCTTTTCTTAAAGCCTTTTTAGCCAAGTCTCTAAAGCAATATCGATTAGTTCATTCAAAGTTTTTCGAGATTTAATAACATTTTGATACTCTTGATGTCGTCTTTTATCTTCGTTGATGTATTCCGGTTCACTGACTTCTTTGCTACCTATTTTGTACCTTATACCTCCTGAATGACTCCATAATATTTTCATTTCAACTCCCCTTTGACGCTGTTTTTCAGTTTTACTAATTGCTTTTGTACGAATTCCTTTTGGTACATGGCCTTCAATTAAAGTATGATTTTCCCAATCTGTCCAAATTTTCATTCTGCCAATCTTTTTACCATCAGAATAGTTGAAAGGCAACCATAAAAATAATATTGGCTGTCCCTTACTATCGGAGCAAATTTCAGCACAAAAACAACTTGTAGTTTTTCCATATTTAATGCTTCCAGTCACAGAAATTTCTTGCATACGTCTATCAAATATAAGAATTTTATGCCGGATATTTATTAACTGTTCTTGCTGCTGCTGATTACAAAAACTCAAAATTTTATTAAGTACTTTCGGTTGCTGAGGAAGATCCTCAATAGAAATATTGTTTTCTTTATAATGAATTTCTAATTCTGAAATTTTTTGATTGTCAATATCTCTTAAATGCAGATAAATTTTTTCATCATTTGTCAAAATTTCAAAACTTAAAAATTGCATAGACAGACAGTTATACTTTCTATCTGTAAAATTATCTCGATGAAAATTAGGCTTAATTGCTATCAAGCTAATAGGTTGTGCATAGTCTACCTCTTCCTGAAAGGGTTTATTTTCAAGTAAAGCTTCATAATATCGAGTTAGTTGCTGAACAATATATCTGTCTTAACCGTTTTTCAATTCCAGCACTACTAACTGTTTCTTCTCATTCAAGGCTAAAATGTCGCAAATTTGACCTTTAATATAATATTGTCGCTTTAGCGGAATTAACCCGAAAAGTTCCTTTAAATTAGCCCAGACAAAATCTTCTAAATCAGCTTCAGTCGCAAATTTCCAACTATTACCCGTTTTTATTAAATTCACAAAATCCATTATCTGACTCTAACTTGAGTAAATTACTACCTTTAGTATTCCCAAAGCTAGATATGAATTTATACAATTGCTTATAACTTCAACCATTCAAATAGTTGTCCTACAGTTAATTGAAAATCACTAACTAAATCAGGAACTGGTAATATTTCTTGTGATTCTTGTAAAAGTTCTGGTTGCTGCTTTGGTGGATAAACTAAAACAGAATGAACGCCTGGATCAATTAACCAACCTAAACGACTACCATGCTTTAAACAATGTAGAATATTTCCGGTTACTTTAGTCTGGCTTTGTTCTGGTGAAAGAATCTCAATTGTCCAGTCTGGATACGTGTGAAAAATATTTGCTACCTCTCCACGTTCATCTAAGGGAATCCTTTCCCAAGCAAACACAGCTACATCAGGGACAATTGAGCGTCCGCCAAAAGTACACCGCAGTTCTGGGAAAGCAAGGGCAATTTTTCGACTTTCACCTACTTCATTTATACCTGTGACTAACTTACCCTGTAATTTACTATGTTTTCCTTGAGGTATTGGCTTTTGAATAATTTGACCGTTGATGTATTCTGAGCTAGGTTTGGTTTCTGGTAGTTTCAAAAACTCTTCTAAAGTTAGAGGTTTAGTTAGTGATTTTACCATCTGCTTGTACTTCCTAAGTTTTTATATACAACAATAAATCATATTTAGCATTCGGTCAAACGGATCGCGATGGAGATTAGGAAGCTTACTAAGTTGTACATAATTATTACCCCAAATAAGCTTTTTTAACTCGTTCATCACTAATTAATTCTGATGCCGCACCTGTTAAGGTAATAGAACCAGCTTCTAGAACATAACCACGATCGGCAATTTGTAGTGCCAAACTCGCGTTTTGTTCAACTAACAAAATAGTCACACCTGTAGCCCGGAGATTTTCAATAATCGAGAATATCTCCCGGACGATCGCAGGTGCTAAACCTAAGCTAGGCTCGTCTAAAAGTAACAGTTGTGGTTTACTCATGACAGCGCGAGCGATCGCTAACATTTGTTGTTCACCACCACTGAGGGTTCCTGCTAGTTGATTGCGTCTTTGGGACAAGCGGGGAAATAGCTCAAATTGGCGCTGAATGTCTGCTTTTATCTCGGCTTGATTGGAGCGAATATAAGCACCCAAAAGTAAATTATCAAATACAGTTTGCCGCGCTAATACTCTGCGTCCTTCAGGACAATGGGCGATACCAAGTTGTACAACTTCGTGAGTTTGGCGGCGGTTAATATTATGTCCATTATAGATAATTACACCACTCTTAGGATTAACTACTTTAGATATGGCGCGGAGTGTGGTAGTTTTACCAGCACCATTAGCACCAATTAGAGTAACTACCTCGCCTTTTTGAATAATTAAATTAATCTTTTTGAGAGCTTGAATACCGCCATAATTAACATCAAGTTCTTGAACTTCTAAAATTGTATAGTTTGGCTTACTATCGGCTTTCATGGGCGGTTTACATCCAGAAATGTTGATTCAAAACCTAAGATACATCAATCATACATTTCTTAAAACAGTGCGTAGACATTGCTTCAACTTAAAAATTAATGCCAGAATACTGCAATCTTTATGATGTACTATTAATTACTGATAAAGATATCAAGCGTCCTGTGGCAAAAGTAGCAGATATTGGTAGCAAGGGACTAATTAATTTAGCTCCTGATGCGTGGGTAAAGTGGGTGACACAGCGTCCTGAAGTCGTGGCGAAAGAAATTCTCGGCTCTGAGTTTCATTGGATTAGCCGCGAAACAGATGTGTTAGTGAAAGCATACAGTGCCACTCACGGGGATTTTCTAGTACTAAATGAACTACAACTGCGTTACACAGCACAGATGCCTCTACGGATGAGAGCATATACTGCCTTGGCACAAGAACGCTATCGATTGCCAACTTACCCAGTACTGATCAACATTTTACCGCCTCCATCCACCTTAACTATTGTCAGCAGTTACGAGCAGGAATTTTTAGGCTTACGTGCCATCCAAGATTATCGCGTAATTAATTTGTGGGAAATCGATGCTGAAATAGTGTTTGAGCAACCACTACCATCGTTGTTACCCTTTGTGCCAATCCTCCGAGGAGGGGGAGAGATATCAGTTGTGCAACGCGCATTACAGGCGCTACGAGCAGATGCACAGTTGAATCAATTAGAATCATTGCTGGCATTTTTTGCTAGCTTTGTGTTAGACACGCCTTTAGTGCAACAAATCATGAGGTGGGATATGGCAGTATTGCGAGAATCGCCTTGGTATCAAGAAATTGAGCAAAGAGGTATTCAGCTAGGTCTTCAGCA
>CAXUOL010000197.1:0-9889 GCA_964252435.1 uncultured Nostoc sp. | reverse complement strand
AAGGGGGGTGATAATGTGATTAAAATTACAGCTAACTACTTTTCAAACAACCTCTAAGAATCATCACCCTTCTATGGCTCCCTCTTGTGCTGTTGATTCTTAAGCTGTAGCAGATAAGCCAGACTCCCAGGCATCACAATCACTATGCTTTGCTTTTGGTTAACAGAGGTTTTGTATTTTCAATAAATTTTGCAACAAAAATTTACAATTTTATTCGTCTAGCAAACTCATCAACGCTTGAATTTCAAGGTCTTGCTCTTGCGGCTCTGATAATTGAGACTGTAACTTTAATAATTGACTCTGTAATTCTTCTGCTACATGAAGCATATCAGACTCTTGTGCAATTTTTAGCTGATTTTCTTTAATTTTGATTTGTTTCAGCAAGTTATTTTCAACATGAATTGAATTGTAATGTTGAGCAATCATAGCTTTACATTTATTATCAATCTATGGAGAGCAATTAAATTTACCACCTATGTATTATTCCACACTTTTCTCATTTTTTAAATATAGATATTGTTAGTAAGCTACAAAAACCCTACCCCTAACCCCTGCAAGCAAAGAAAGGACTATGATGTACCTGAGATGATTAGGAAACGTTATGTAAGATTGATTGATTTAGGGCGGATTTTTAGGTAGAGACATTAACTTGTCTGTAGTTCACCGAGTCTTGTAGATATGTTAAAAAATTTTTTGTGAACAGTATGAACTTAAAGTTGATAAAGAAAAACATTTACACCTTTGTAAAAATTATATCTACAGTGCTTATAACCAGTGCAATTGGATTGGAATCGTGGAATATTTATGCAGTAATAAATAATATTAATGTACCAGCCAGCCTTAATCTAGTTTTTTGGATTGAGCGTTTTGCCATGATGAGCCATTTTCTAGAGAGCATTATAGCAGCTTTTTATGCATCTTCAAGACAAAAGATGCCAATAAAATATGCTACTTATACTTTTTTTGTAGGCACAATTGGGTTGTTAGAACTGTTCGATCGCCAGGATGAGTATTGACGCTTCTACGCCTTGAAAATATGGGTTTTTGGATTAGCTTGGTTGGTAGGATGCGTTATGCGATCGCAACCTACGTACAAAGATTATAAGTTATTAAATATACCTTAGCAAGCAAAACTCAGCTATGGGGTTTTCCAATGAATGTAGGTAACGAATGAATCTGACACTCAGAAGGGAGTATAGTTTGTATAGTTAGCTTTTTGCTGAAATTTTAGTTTGACACTAAGGAATTAAAAAATGTCTACTGATACTGACATAGTTACTTACGTTGAAGAAAGTGAATTTGATGTTGTTTTAAACGGAAGTGAAGAGAAAGTTATTGTTGTTGATTTTACTGCTACTTGGTGTGGCCCCTGTCGCTTAGTCAGTCCGTTAATGGATCAACTTGCCCAAGAATACAAAGGTCGCGCTAAAGTCGTTAAGGTAGACGTTGACAACAATAAGCCGATTTTCAAAAAATTTGGTCTTCGCAGTATTCCAGCGGTTTTAATTTTTAAAGATGGTATTTTAGCAGAAACCATTGTGGGGGTTTCTCCTTACGAAGACTTTAGCAATGCTGTTCAGAAGCTTGTTTAGCTAATTCGTAATTCGTAATTCGTAGAGAAGATCATTAAGGATTACGAATTATTTTAACCATTTACTTTTCGCCTATAATGTGCTTGAAGTAAACCAGTAGAATATTGTTGTGAGTTAATCAGCTCCAATTTTACTTCAGGGGTAGGTGGTGGGAAAAGATATATACCGCCACCTAAGATAGTTGGAATAGTTGAAATGATATATTCGTCAATCAAGCTGTGCTGAAGAAACGAATTGATTAATTTTCCGCCACCAACTAGCCAGATATTTTTAAAACCTTGAGCCTCTATATTTGCTAACGCCTGTTTTACTGGGTCAGAAACAAACACAATGTCCTCACGGTCAGATTGGAAATGACGCTGGGTGAATACGAAGGATTTTTTTTCTGGATAAGGCCATCGATCAAAACCCAGCCCTACTTCATACGTCTTGCTACCTAAGACGATCGCATCAATCGATTCGTAGAAAGCAGTGTAACCGTAGTCTTCACCTTCTGTATCAAGGATTGATAGCCACTCAATTTTGCCATCGCTGCGAGCAATGTAGCCATCCAAACTAGCTGCAATGTAAAGTGTAACTTTCGTCATTGTGCTTGGTGAATTTGGTAGTTTGCACTCAATTAATGCAAGCGAACGCAGGCTTATTTTTTCTACAGCATTTTAGCCTTTGTTGATTTATATCACAAAAGAGCGATGTCTACGATGGTCACTGAGCCAAGTCGAAGGCTACGCCTACGCTTACCCAATTACTTACGTTTTTTGATTGTGCGATTTAAACCGACCTGCAATAAATTCTCGCCCAGATAAATGCTTGGTATTGCGTTTGGTGACTCGCTCTCGCCACATCTTGAAACTAGATTCTTTCATTTCGCGCCTCATTAGGGCGATTACCTGTTTCTCCAGTAGCCCAAACTGAGCCTCAATCGCATCAAAAGATGTTCTATCTTCCCATGCCATTTCGATGATGCGATCGATGGTTTGTAAATCGAGGTTAGGTAGTTTCATTCTTTTGCTGGCAATTGTTAAATTCGAGCTATATATATTTTACTTTTCGTTTTGAAGAACCGTTGTGTCTGCTGCACCCAGTTGGAGAGCATAGAGGTTGGCATAAACACCCTGCTGATTGACGAGTTCGGCGTGAGTACCCTGTTCGACAATTTGTCCCTGCTGAATTACTAAAACCTGATCTGCCTGAGTAACTGTACTGAGGCGGTGGGCAATTACAAAACTGGTACGACCTTGGAGCAAACGAGCGATCGCACTTTGCACTAACGCTTCTGTGCGGGTGTCAATACTGCTAGTGGCTTCATCCAGAATCAGAATTTGGGGATTAATTAATACCGCACGAGCAATACTGATTAGTTGTCGCTGTCCTTGACTCAAAGGCGCTCCCCGTTCGCCCAATTGAGTTGTATAACCCTGTGGTAGTGAGGTAATAAACTCATGCACATTTGCCAGTTGTGCAGCCCCTTCGATATCAGCTTGGGTGGCGTAAGGAGCGCCAAAAGCTATATTTTCGGCAACGGTGCCGCTGAACAAAATATTATCTTGCAGGACGATGCCTATTTGACGGCGCAGACTTGCTTGAGTGACGCTACGCACATCAATATCATCAATTTTCACTCCACCGCCAGATACATCATAGAAGCGCAAAATCAAATTAATAATTGTACTTTTTCCCGAACCTGTTGGCCCGACTAACGCAACCATCTGTCCTGGATAGGCGTGCAAATTTACCCCTTTGAGAACCAGTTGCTCTGGGTTATAGCCAAACTTGACATTCTCGAATGTTACTTCACCTTGAATCGGCGGCATTTCTGTGGCATCGGGTGCATCTTTGAGTTCTGACGGTTCATCTAGTAATAGAAAGATTCGCTCTAATCCAGCGAAGGCAGATTGAGCTTGAGTATAAAACTGGCTGAGAATTTGGATCGGGCGGAAGAATTGCTGGACGTAAAGTAAAAAGGATGTCACTACACCCACTGTTGCAGCTCCTGTTACCGCTAGATAACCGCCATAGGCTAGTACGCCTGCGGTTGCTAGTGTGTTGAGAAAATCGATAGAGGGCAAGAAGGCTGAAGTAATTGCCACAGCCTCAACGTTGGCATCTCTATTGGCGGCGTTAAGAATATCGAATTTTTCGATATTCATCTGTACACGATTAAATGCTTGCGCTTCTCGCACGCTGCCAATATCTTCTTCTAACTTGGCGGAAAGTTCTCCAATAGTTTGGCGGGTGACGCGAAATCTGGTTCTTGCCCAACGTGCAAATAAGCTTGTGGTAAAAATCATCAATGGCACAACTAGATTGCTCAACAAACCAAGTTGCAGGTTGATTGAGAGCATTGCAATCACAATGCCAACCAAACTGAAAGTGTTGCCCAGCATTTGGGCGATCGTCAGTCCAAATGCTTGATTCACGGTGTTGACATCATTTAGCAATCGGCTCATTAAATCGCCTGCTTCGCTGCGATCAAAAAAGCTGAGTGGCAGACTTTGGATTTTAATGAAAATATCTTGTCTCAGTTGAGCCAGCAATCGCTGCATAATCCAGCCGACTCGAAGAATTTGACCCCGAATTGCTAAGATGCCAAGTCCATAGTTCAGCCCTAGTAGCCCTAATAACAGCAGCAGTCCTTGCAAATTCCCTTGTGCAATCAGATGATCGATCGACCAGCCGAGAAAGAATGGCCCCACTGCCTGAGTTAGGGCACCAATAAATACTAATGTCAGGGCAATGGGAATTTCTTTGCGATAAAGTAGCACGTATTGCAAAAAGCGCCGCAGGGTGGAAAGTTGCTGACTCACGTTTTCCTCAGATGCAACAACGGGAATAGTGCCTCTCATAAAAATTTTGGATTTGAGATTTGGGATTTGAGATTAAAAGTCTTTATTAGAAAGCTGCGATCAAATTTTCCAGTTAGAGTAATTATGCTATGGCGCTTCTGGGTTGAGTGCAATACAGACCTAACAAGAACAGCCTCTTCCTTACAAGGGAATGGGAGTGAGGTTTTCCTAGATCCCGTGAAAAGTCAGCATTGTTAGTCGAAACAATGGTATTGCAACTCTAAAAGACTTGTGTGTACACCGTAGCCTTTTAGGAGAGAAGTCAAAGTGGATTGCGTCCAAACTAGAACCGCTATAATTGGAGATCATTTTTTCTCGTTCGGCTTTACTTGAGATTCCAAAATTACACCGTAGAGTGGGCTGCTTTGCATCAATTCCTCGTGAGTGCCTTGTGCTACCAATCGTCCTTTGTCTATGAGAAAAATGCGATCGGCATTTTGGATGGTGCTAATACGTTGAGCCACTACAAAAGTTGTACAAGCTTTTTGGCGCATTAAGCCATCTAGTTCAGCTTTAATTTGGGCAGCGGTTTTGGCATCTACAGCCGAGGTACTATCGTCCAAAATCAGAATGCTGTAATCGGTTAGTAAGGTACGAGCGATCGCAATTCGTTGTTTTTGTCCACCAGACAAGCCCACGCCCCGTTCACCCACAATCGTCTCGTAGCCATTGGGTAGACCGCTAATAAAATCGTGTATTTGGGCAGTTTTGGCAACCTGAATCACCTGCTCTAAGGTGGCATTAGGTTTTGCATAGGCAATATTTTCGCGGATTGTGCCAGAGAAGAGGGTGGTTTCTTGAAATACAATGCCAATACGCGATCTCAGGCTTTTGAGTGTGAAACCTGTTACATCTCGTCCGTCAATGCGAACTGCCCCATTTGTGACATCGTAAAAGCGAGGAATCAGGTTCATAATTGTGCTTTTTCCCGAACCAGTCATGCCGAGAACGGCGATTAGCTCGTTGGGCTTGGTTTCAAAGGATACTTCTTTAAGAGCCTCGGTTGTCGCTCCTGGATAGCGAAAAGAAACATTTTCAAAGGTAATTCTACCACCGCAGGTGTCAAATGGGACAGCACCGGGGCGATCGTGAATTTCTACCTCTGCATCCACAACTTCATAAACACGTTCGGCGGAAGCAGCTGCTTGAGCGATCGCGGGTGCGGCAAATCCAATCAACAAAATCGGTTGGAGAATCAATGCTAGGTAGGAGTTAAAGGCCACGAGTTCGCCAATGGAGAACCGATTTCCAATCACCTGCGCTCCCCCATAGGCGAAAACTGCCAGTGTTACCAAATTACTCAACAAAAAGATCAATGGGAAGGTAGCACGGATGGCGCTAATGGTCTTCATGTTTGCCTTGACTAGGCCATCATTCAGAGTTGTATAACGCGACCTTTCGGTTGACTCCCGCACAAAAGCTTTCACTACCCGGATTCCTAGCAAGTTCTCTTGCAATACAGCATTCAGGTTGCTCAGTTGCTCTTGTACTTGCCGAAAAAGCTTGTTATTTTGATTGATGAATCGCGCCATTAACCATGCAGCTATGGGCACTACTGTGAGAGTAATTAGTGCTAATCGCCAGTTCATTACCAGCAAAACTACCGAAATACTCACCAATGTTACAAGTGAACCGACAACCTGAATTAAGCTGGTGCCAATAAAGGTACGAATCTGTTCAATGTCGCTGGTGACACGGGTTAGTAGTTGGGAAGTCTGCGCCTGGTCATGAAAGCTGAAACTGAGATTTTGAATTTTGCTGAAAATTTTGTTTCGCAGGTCATAAGCAACACCCTGAGACGCTGCTTCTGCTAAATAGCTTTGTCCAAAATTAAATACACCACGAGCGATCGCCGCAACTACCATCCAGGCGGCGCTATATAGCACAATTTGGAGGTTTTTTTGCGTAATCCCCTGATCAATTCCCCACCGAAATAATTGTGGGGTTACAGCGTTGGCGATCGTCAGCAGCAACAGGCTGACTAATGCTCCCAGTGAAGTCCACCGGTAAGTGCTTAAACTTCTTAGCACGCGCTGGGTTGACTTTATCGACGAAGTTTCCTGGAGTTCTGGTTGCTGAACCACTGCAATTCACCCCTGTATCATTGGAAAATTATCTCGTACTTTGATTGTAAAAAACCAATTTCTTCTTTGAGAGTGGGGAATGTGAGATAGAGAACAGCCCTGCTCTTTATGATGAAAATTCCAGGTTTTGGGACAGTGGCATGGGAGAATACATTTTTAGCAAGTATTGCAGCTAATCAATTTCAAGACCGAAGAAAACTAAAGAACAAGAATAATGGCTCAAAATTTTCATAGCAATTCCCAACTTCCTTTCAATATTTCACCTGCTATCAGTCGCACAGCAAAGCCAAGTTCTGAGTTCTACTCTCTTTTTTCTAAAGAAGAAGTTTTAGGGATAATTCATGCATTAGAAGTCAGACGAGAAATTCCTCTCAAGTATTCTTATAAAGGAAAAGGTGCAAAAAGTTGGAATGATTTTTATCTAGAATATGTTATTCCTAGATGGTATCGAAGAGCAAATGTAGAAATCGACCTGTTAAAAGATAACTTTAAATACCTAAATGGCAATATTAAAAGTGATGAGAGAGTAAATATTATAGACGTTGGTGCAGGTAACTCATATCCAGTTAAAAAATTTATTCGCCAACTAAATAAGTTAGGGAAGGTTAATAAATATATTGCTTTAGATATTAGTGAAGAATTGCTTCATGTATCCAAAAGTAATTTTAGAAAATGGTTTCCTCTATTAGAGTTTATCAGTTCCACAATTGACATAGAAAGTAGTTGTGTACCCAAAAATTTATTCCAAAATCAAGCTAGCCTTGAAATTGACAATACAGCAAAAATACTTTTGCACTTAGGAGTTACCATTGGAAATCATCAAAATAGAGATGAGGTGTTCAAAAATTTTAGAAATAGTATGGGAAAAAATGATTTTCTAGTGTTCACTAACGAAACTGGTTCTAACTCTAAATGGGATGGAATAGTTAGAGGTGGCTGCAAGTATCATGTAGAAGAAGTATATGGTTGGGTTAAAAATAAAATTGGGATTAAATCTGAAGATTGTGAACTAGTGAGAAGATACGATTTAAAAACAGATAGTATCGTTGCTAATCTAAAACTACGTCATGATTACACTATAAATTTTAGTCGGATGGGTATAGATAAAAATATTGAAATCTCTGAAGGTGAAGAGATTACTTTTTGGCGGCATCATAAGTATGAAATACCTAAACTTTTGCAAGAAATAGAACGTTCTGGACTACAACTTATTCACTATACTACTAACAAATACAAATCACATATTATGGTGATTTGTAAGGTTGCCAGTAACTAATTTCTTCAATTAAACTTGCTTTGTCATCTCCAAAACACTGAACTTACCCAACCTTAGTGTATATCGTGGTTCCCACATGGGTAAGGTACAGAAAAAAACAATTAACCACAGATGAACACGTATACTCGTAGGTATACGGCATTGCCCATTGGTGTCAACTTAAAGTGAAAGCCTTGTCAAGACGTGATATTGAGTTCATTTACTTACGCTTACTCACCGCGTCACCCCACCCCAGTTTTGTCTAAACCCAAAACCGCCCCTCCCCGATGCCTTGGGGAGGGGTAAAGCGTATGTAGGACAAGCATTTGAGCTTAAGTTGACACCAATGGGCATTACCGTGTACCCATTCAAATGAGAATCACTATAACTTAGATACTATAATGGCAGTCAGTAAAATTTTTAGGTCTTTTAGCGAAGATTTTTCTGCTCCGTATTCTAAATATGGAATTAAATATTTGTGAATAATGCGAAAAAATCAGTTAAGCTTGGTTTATATATCAATTAAATGTACATCAAACGTGGTCTAGGTTCAGGAACTGGACGCCCCAAATCCTTAGCAGTTTCTATCCATTCCTGCACAACTAATTCTACATTTTGCAGGGCTTCTTGATAAGTATCACCGTCAGCAGCACAACCTGATAACTCTGGTACTTCAGCAATAAAGGCGCTATCTAATTCGCTCCAATAGAGAATAATTTCATACCGAAACATCATTTTTACTTCCTAGCTTATACTTGAGAATCACTGCCCGAACTTGTTTAATTTGATAGCTTTTGGCTTTTCCTCTTTTATGTTGGAGGTTCAATATTTCCTCAACATCGGCTTTGACAAAAATACGATGATCGCCACGAATCCGTTCTTCAAAGCCTAGTGTATATAAAAGTTGCCACAGTTGGGCGAAGGGGATATCTGTATCAGAAGTCCCAGAGAGAATTTTTTCTAAGAGTTTGTCTTGCTGACTCACGTTTTTTTGACTGCCTTAATGTTTCTATAGTCTCATATTTATTTAAAATCAGGGTATACAAAAGTAAATCTATCATTTTACTTCTGAGCGAGAGTATCCCTGATGACAATGACTAATACAGTTATCAGGGCAAACTTTAGGCTTGGATACTGCTCTACAATTTACTTGATTTTAAAAAATACTAGTTATTTAGATGTTACAGTTGCTTTTTTTGAAGCGATATTTTGCAGTGAGTTTAATTTTGTGACACCAGTTTCGTCTCTAGTGGAGTGTATCATTTATCTTAACGAATGGTGCTCATTTACCCTTGTTACTGGGGTTTTCAGTATTAATGTCGGCTTAATTTATACTCCTATGACTTTTCTACAATCCTTTAGCGTCAGGTTCCATAGACAAGGTATCGCCAATTTATGAGTGATGTAGACAACTACAGAGGACAAATTGTTGAGATTGCTCATATCATAATGCTGAGGTATAAATCCATCTCAGTCAATATTGTTAGTGAGTAAAAAATATTACAATAATATGAAAAACCAGTTTCTAGGTGCAGTTGCATTTTTAACCATGATTAGTTTGACAACAACCGTACAAGCAGCAAATTCTGAAGATGTTAAACAGTTATTAGCAACCAAACAATGTCAAAACTGTGATTTGACGAGTGCAGGTTTAGTGATGGCTGACTTATCTGGAGCCAATTTGAGCGGTGCTAATCTCACAGGTGCTAACCTCAGCCGCGCAAACTTGAGCGGCGCAGATTTGCGAGGTGCAAACTTAAGTGGCGCGAGTTTATTTGGCGTTAACCTAAGCGAAGCTAAATTTAATGGGGCAAATTTGACTGGTGCTGATTTGAGAAATACTTATTTAGCAAATGCAGAACTAACTGGCGCTTACTTGAATGGGACTAACTTCCAAGGTGCAGTTGCGATACCATCACAAATTGCTTCACCAGCAGAATTTTATGCTTTGGGTGTAGCAGAAGGGCAAAAAGGCAACCAACAGCAAGCAATTAGTTATTTTAATCAAGCGATCGCAATTAAACCAGAATATGCGGATGCTTATCTAGCTCGTGGTGTCGCCCGTTACCAAATACTAGATAGACAAGGTGCATTCCAAGATGCTCAAGTTGC
>CAXUOL010000196.1:2514-9915 GCA_964252435.1 uncultured Nostoc sp. | reverse complement strand
CTAGCTTGATATTAGCTGCAATGTTGGGTAATACTGGTTATCTTGGTTTTCCCATTACCTTAGCAATGGTAGGCAAGGAATACTTTGCTTGGGCGCTATTTTACGATTTGCTAGGTTCATTCCCAGGAACTTATGCCTTGGGTGTGTTGCTAGCAGCTAGTTTTGATGGCGGTGTCCAGAATCATTGGCAGATTACTAGGGCGATTTTAATTAATCCTGCGCTGTGGGGTTTCGGATTTGGCTTGCTGTTTCGGCAGGTGACAATTCCCACAATTGCAGAATTCTGGTTAGAAAAATTTGCTTGGAGTAGTGTAGCTTTATCCCTGGTGTTAATTGGAATGCGACTGGCGCTGCTCAAATCTTGGCGTAGCCTACCACAAGTAGGGATAAGCTTAGGAATCAAAATGCTGCTAGTTCCCTTGATATTGGGTAGCATCTTACCCCTGTTTGGATTAACTGGGGCGATCGCAAAGATAATCGTGCTACAAATGGCCATGCCTCCAGCTTTCGCCACACTGGTAATTGCTGAGACATTCAATCTTGATCGCGATCTGGCAGTTACTGCCTTAGCTGCTGGGGCTATAGTATTGCTGGTTACTCTCCCAGTTTGGCTGTGGCTGTTTTGATTTTAGATTCATGTACTGTGATGCGATCGCTTAAAACCCCAGGAAAAAGCCATTACAAATTGGATGTGCGGTATCTATCCATTCGGACAAAGCGATTGAAAAAGAGAAGAGTGATTTGTATAACCTGGATTCTCAAGTTAATTTTGCATATTTCAAAATCTATGGTTTTTCTAGGAAGAGAAATTGAATGGAAGATTGGGGACTCTTAATTTGTGGAGTAGGAAATAACCTTGCTCTGGTGGAGTGTACTTGTTGAGTATAGTAGAATATTGCCGCAGGTAACTGTCTTGTCGCCTCTTAGACTTAATCTTTATAGGTGACTTCCTGCTCAGTTGCTACTACACTCAATCAATCGATCATGCAACCACCGATTACAGTTGGCACTGTCTTGCAAAACCGTTACCGCATAATTCAAATTCTCGGACAAGGAGGATTTGGTAGAACCTATCTGGCAGAAGACCAGAGGCGCTTTAACGAACTTTGCGCGATCAAGGAATTGAATTCAACAGCAAGGTCGGCTTTGGATTGGGAGAGGGCACAAGAGCTTTTTCACCGAGAAGCTGCTATTTTATATCAAATTGAACACCCACAAGTGCCAAAATTCCGGGAAAGATTTGAGCAAGACCAACGCTTATTTTTGGTAGAGGACTACGTTGCAGGTCAGACGTACCGAACTCTGCTGGCTGAACGTCAAGCTGTGGGTAAAACTTTCACAGAGGCTGAAGTATTGCAGCTGATAGAGTTGTTGTTGCCTGTTTTAGAGCATATTCACAGTCGAGGAATTATTCATCGAGATATCTCGCCAGAAAACATTATTTTGCGAGATAGTGATGCTAAACCTGTGTTAATTGACTTTGGGGTGGTGAAGGAACTGGTAACACGTTTACAATCGCCAGATAGTCCGCTACCAAAAACTACCGTGGGAAAATTAGGCTACTCTCCCAGCGAACAAATGCAAACAGGGGGAGCTTATCCTAGTAGTGATTTGTATGCATTAGCGGTAAGCGCGATTGTTTTGCTGACTGGTAAAGAACCAAAGGATCTATTCGATCAAAACCAACTAACTTGGAATTGGCAACGGTGGGTAAAAGTGAACCCGCGATTTGCTGTAGTGTTGAATCGAATGTTAAATCATATACCGAGCGATCGCTATCAAAGTGCTGCTAGTGTATCTCAAGCACTACAGCCTTTACACGAAGTCAGTCTTCCGAATGTGAATGTGTCTAACTTGCAGACAATGGCAGTTAGTCGCCGTCCTGACTTAGTAGCACCAGCAGCTTCGCCCAACAAACCCGATCCAGTGATTCCACCAAGTCCCACCAGCTCAATTTTGGATAATCCGTTAGCGATCGCCGCAATTGCCATTGCTGTAGTGATCGTAGCAGGATTTGGTTCTTGGGCACTAGTCAGTTCCATCCGCAGTCAGTCAAAAACATCAAATGAGACGCTTCCACAAAACTTCCCTTCACCAGTAATTTCTGGTGGTACTACATTCACACCGACACCGACACCTATACCCACACCGACACCAACACCAACACCAACACCAACACCCACACCTACTAACGATCGCCCTGTTGTATCTACTAAGCGCCTCAAGCTTACAACATCTAACCCAACCACGGTTGAAGGTACTCTCAAAGCAAATCAAATCATCCAGTACAGCTTTTTTGGGCGAGAAGGTGCTAAATTAAACACGTTTATTGACCCAGGAAGCAGCATTCTGCTAACAGTCTTAAGTCCCAATGGACAACCAATTGAGAATACTGCCCAACAAGTCACCTTTTATCAAGGCACATTGTTGGTTACTGGTAGATATACTATTGAGTTAACTCTGCTTTCAGGTGTTGCCGAAAGCAATTACAACCTCAATGTTGCATTAGAAAAACCAGTCAAACCAACACCGACAGAAGCACCTTTGCCAATTCCCACAGAAGCACCCTTACCAATTCCCACACAAGCACCCTTACCAATTCCCACAGAAGCACCTTTACCAATTCCTACAGAGACACCTTTACCAATTCCCACAGAAACACCTTTGCCAATTCCGAACACTACTGAAGCGCCAACTTTGCCACCGCCTGATGGAACCCAACCATTTTCTGGCCAAAGAAATTAATGTTAAACACACTACTGATTACTGGAACTGATACGGAAGCTGGTAAAACTGTTTTAACAACAGCGTTAGCAGCTTATTGGCAAAAATATTACCCGCAGCGTTGCTGGGGAATCATGAAACCGATTCAATCGGGAATTGGCGATCGCGAGTGGTATCAAAAGCTATTTGTGCTAGAACAATCTGCTGAAGAAATTACACCTTTGTACTTTCAAGCACCTCTTGCTCCTCCTATAGCAGCAGCACGGGAAAATCGCCGAGTAGATTTAGCACTTGTGTGGCAAGCTTTGTCTAAGTTGCGATCGCAGCGTGATTTTGTGCTTATAGAAGCCTTGGGAGGGTTGGGTTCGCCAATAACTGAGGAATTAACGGTAGCTGATTTGGCGGGGGAATGGCGTTTACCAACAGTATTGGTAGTACCAGTGAGATTGGGTGCGATCGCTCAAGCTGTAGCGAATGTAGCATTAGCTAGACAATCGCGCGTCAATCTCAAAGGCATTGTTCTGAACTGCGTACAACCCCGAACGGATGCAGAAATAGCTGACTGGACACCATCTCAATTGATTCAATCACTCACTAACACGCCAGTTTTAGGCTGCTTACCCTATCTAGATAACCTGACTGATTTAGATAAACTTGCTCAAATAGCATCAGATTTAGATTGGGAAACACTAACACTTGAGAATGATTAAATTGATATTCTTTTGATATTGATAGATAAGCTAATCGGCATTTAAATACCGATTAGCTTAATAGCCGACCCTCTAGTTTTCGGGTTTTATGCATAGATTCGGGAATTATAACTAATTAGCCGGACATGATATGAATTGCCATTCTGAGCGCATCCTTGACAGGTTAAGGTAATTGCACTTTTGTCAAGAGAGTTCAGGAAAAGGGGATAAATCCAGCTTAGGGACTGGCTTTCGGAGAGATTTAACCACACCTAAATCTTGATTTTCTGTTAAAACGAATAACCTCCGAAGCCTACAGTTCAATCCCGAAGGCTGAATATTTATTCTTCCGCAACTGTATCCCAGAACAACTTCTCATAGGCTTGCAGCAACCGCGCTGCACGCTTGATTAAGAGCGGTTCTGCACCATGCTTTAAGCCTGCTTCAATTACACTTAAAGAATTACATTCAAAGTTTGGTATAGGGCTGGCAAAGAAATCGAAAAATGCTGTATCTTTAGGAGTGAGATGATATTGTTTTTGGAGTGCAGCACTCATCCTTCCAAGATTTTCACCAAATATAGAGAAATTGAATAAAAAGGCGGCTCCGACTTCAGCCTCCGAACCGTATAAAGCAAGGGAAACTACATAGGCGGGATATGCTTGCGCCCCGGGTAATGGTTCGTACTTTTTCAGGTCATCTTCATTAAGGTTGAAGGCTTTGGCAAAATCTAACAGCAAATTGAGGGATTGAACCTCACCAGAGAGAATATCTCGAAAGAATTTCCCATTACGAGTTCCACCAAAGCGCTGCACTAAAAGGCTATCGCTCTTAATATCGCTCTTAACTATGTTGTATTCCTCTCCGGCAAAGGCTTTTAGGTTTTCCAGGGACACTTGTCGGTTTTCTAGAGCCGTTAGATAGGGATGGTTGCGGATCTGATTCTCTACCCCAGCCAACTCAAGGCGCAGTTCATCGACTATCTGCTTGGCTTGATTGGCAATTACATTAGAAGTAGATTTATTACATATTACTTTTGAGACAGCAACTCCATTGTTGGCAAAGGAGAGTGTGACTATCAAAGTGATCACCATAAAGAGAGCAATTGTAACTAGTTTGAGGACATAAGTGCTGTATCGTAAATGTACATTTAACTTCATAAAAATTCCTCAAATATGATTTTGGTGGGTAATAACTGGAGTTTAAACTAGTGTCGCGGTGCGAAACTGTTGAACAAATTAGTTAAAAAACTTAATAAATTCATTTACCAGATGCTCAGGTTATCACCTTGACTGTAAATTGTGAAGGTGAGGATTTTATTACAGCGTAGGCGTAGATATCGTACCAACTCAATTAAGATACAGCAACATTTTTGAGGATAGTCATCGGCCCTTGGGTTTTGAGAATCTCCATTTCTGCTGCATTTCGCACCAGCAGCGCACCAGCAAATCCTAATGAATTCACAGAGATAGATTGGAAATGCTCTTGCGATCGCGGTACGATCAACATCCATTCTCGTGTCGCTAGTAAATTGTAAGCACCAGATTGCTTTGCATCTAAACCTACAGCGTGACGCAAAGTGTGATAAACTTTCAATGTTTCTTGACCCCCTGCAAATGGCGATCGCACCCAATTGGAATTTAGTGATGCGAAAGCGTGTACAAAAGGAAGTTTTACTAAAGTTGCATTCGAGTTCTGAAATTGTGCTGATGTTAGCAAAGGTTCAATCGGTATTTGCAACCCTGAAGGGGCAAGTGGTAATGGCACTAATTGTAAGTGCTTGTGTCGCTGACTAGCACCTGCGGTTTTGCTACTGTTGTAAAATGCAAAACCATCGAAATCAGCCAAACACGCCCACATAGCCGTAAAATCTTCCAGAGTAAGTAAGCTTTCTTGTTCCTCGAAACCACTGGTGATAATTAGCAGATGATAATCTACAACATTGAATTTATTTAAAATACATACATGGGTATCGGAGATATCCGCCACAAATAAATCCTCTTCGTAAGGCAAAAAAGGATTAAACTCTTCACCAGAAGTAGCAGATTGTTTTTCCTGTTTTTTCTTAGCTGCTTTTTTGCGATTCAGGTTAGATAAAATCCGCACCAAAAAGCGCACGCCATCCTGTTCAACAAATTCAAATTCTGTCGGAATCGACAGTAAGGCACCGCATTGTAAAGCATATTCAGTCCGTTCTTTAACACTTGTCCATAAAGTGCCAGGTTTAAGTAAGATTTTCCCCTGTGCCATTTTTAATTCCTTCAGGCATGGTAAAGAGTACGCAGCAATGTACGTCTCTACGAATGACTATATTCCAATACGGTTCTGATAAAATACCAAAGCTTTCACAACAACGCAATACCTTCGCAACAAAACTGTCACAAATCATATCTACATTAGTAATACATCTAAATATCGTTCCAGACAGCAATGCAAAACGAATCTCGCAACAGAGAACACCCATCAAATAGCATTTTACATAACACTGCTGATGCCAAATATCATAAACCCTGGAGAAAGGCTGCCGCCTCTCTATCGCTGGTGCTGCTGGGATCGGGTATGACATTGGCAGGCGGCTATATGGCTGGACACTCTCAGCAGGTGTCTGAAAATGCATCTAATTTGGCAGTAAGTCGAGTAAATGCTGCTCCTCCAATACCAGCAGGCACAGATCCTAATTTTGTTACCCAAGTGGTGCAAAAGGTAGGGCCTGCTGTGGTACGAATTGACTCTTCCCGAACCGTAAAAACCCAGTTACCAGATGAATTTAACGATCCACTTTTCCAACGCTTTTTTGGCTCTCAAATACCAGAACAACAGGATCGCGTAGAACGTGGTACTGGTTCAGGTTTTATTATTAGTGCTGATGGTCGTATTCTTACCAATGCCCACGTAGTTGATGGTGCTGATACCGTAACAGTAACACTCAAAGATGGGCGGAGCTTTAAAGGTAAGGTCTTAGGAAAAGACGAGTTGACCGATGTTGCTGTTGTCAAGATTCAGGCAGACAATCTCCCGTTAGTAGCCTTGGGTAACTCAGATCAACTACAACCCGGAGAATGGGCGATCGCGATCGGCAACCCCCTTGGATTAGATAATACAGTAACTACCGGAATCATTAGTGCTACCGGACGCAGTAGCAATCTCATCGGCGCTCCCGATAAGCGAGTAGAGTATATTCAAACCGATGCCGCAATTAATCCCGGTAACTCTGGCGGCCCCCTGCTAAATTCTCGTGGCGAGGTAATTGCCATGAATACAGCCATTATTCAAGGGGCACAAGGATTAGGCTTTGCTATTCCTATCAATACAGCACAACGCATTTCCAGTCAACTAATAGCTACAGGTAAAGTAGAACATCCTTACCTGGGAATTCAGATGGTGGGATTAACACCTCAGCTAAAACAAAATATCAACTCAGATCCCAATAGCGGTTTGAGTGTGAATGAAGATAAAGGTGTATTAGTTATAAAAGTTGTACCAAATTCACCAGCTGCTAAAGCCGGGATACGTGCTGGTGATGTAATTCAAAAGCTTGGCAATCAAGTAGTCACAGATGCCAGTAGTGTCCAAAAAGCAGTAGAAAATAGCCAAGTCGGGAGCGATTTACGTATGGAATTACGTCGCAATGGCCAGAGTCTTAACATAGCTGTGCAACCTGGTGCTTTCCCCACCCAAGTGCAATAAAAATTTTACTATCAATTAAGTAAAAGTGAATTTTCTGGGATGGGTATTTTACCCGTCCCTTTTTTTTAGATGGCGAAATTGAGTTGCACTAACTGTATTGCAACTGAATTTTAAGCTAGAGCCACAGCTGGTTGCTGCCAGCGTCCCACCGCTTTACCAATTACTGCCAATTCTTGCATCAAGTTATCAAAACGGTCTGGTGTCAGAGATTGGGGCCCATCGGATAAAGCTTTGGCAGGATTAGGGTGAACCTCTATCATCAGGGAATCTGTGCCAGCTGCGATCGCAGCCATTGCCATTG